>CAMPCT010000293.1 GCA_946647055.1 uncultured Atopobium sp.
TGTGGTCCGATCCGGACGTGCTCGTGATGGACGAGCCCACCAACCACGTGGATGCCACCACGCGGGACAAGATCTTCCATGCGCTGACTGGGTTTGGTGGCATCGGCATCCTCATCTCCCACGACCGCGCCCTGCTCGACGGACTGTGCTCTCAGTGCCTCTTCATGGGGCCGGGTGTTGCCACCATGCGTCCGGGAGGCTATACGCAAGCATCTGGGCAAGCGACGCTCGAGCGCGAGAGCAGCGTGCGAGCTCGCGAGGACATGCGACGGGAGAAGAGGCGCATCGAACGCGAGGCACAGCGACGCCGCGAGGCGGTAGCGCGCAAGGAGGGCAAGAAGAGCCTGAGGGGCATCGACAAGCACGACAGCGATGCGCGGCACAAGAAGCGTCTGGCCATCGTTTGGGGCACGGATGGCATCGCCGCCAAACAGGCGAGTCGCATGGAGGCACGTCTGGGCCGCGTCTCCGATCAGCTCGACCAGATGCGCGTGGAGAAGCGCTATGACGCAGATATCTGGCTCGAGGCGACGCCGAGCAGAAGGCCTGTGCTGGTGCGGCTCGAACCAACGACGCTGTCGATGGGGGAGAGGCGCCTCGAGGTGCCACCGCTCTTTGTCGGTCGCAGCGACCATATCGGTCTTGTGGGTGACAACGGCAGTGGCAAGACCACGTTGGTGAGGCACCTTGTCGACAACATGCCAGCGGGAGTGCGCGTGCTCTACATCCCGCAGGAGCCGAGCGAGAGGCAGCAGCGGGAGGCACGCGTCGCCTTGCGTGACCTCCCCGTCGAGGCACGTGGTCGCGTGCTCTCCATCGTGGCGCAGCTCAACTCCGAGCCCGACCGTATCCTCGAGGGCGATGCCATCAGTCCCGGTGAGATGCGCAAGCTCATGCTCGCGCTCGGCATCCTCGACTCCCCCGAGCTCATCATCATGGACGAGCCCACCAACCACTTGGACCTTGGGTCGGTCGAGGCGCTCGAACGGGTGCTTGCTGCGTTTCCTGGTGCCCTGCTGCTCGTCTCGCACGACGCCGCGCTGTTGGAGGCCACGACAAGCATCACATGGAGAGTCGTGCAAGGAGGTGCCGCGAACACCATCTCATGTGAGTGAGAGGTGCTCGCGGCATCGCGCCATCGAATCGTGACTACGCGGCCTCTGCGAGCTCGCCCTGCTCGGCAGCGGCTGGGCACGTCATGGTGATGCCACTGAACTCGGCATTGCAACCAAGCGAGAAGACGCCGATGTGTGCACCGGACGTGGAATGCATGATGCGGGCGCTCAGGACCTTCATGTCGTCGACGTACATGACGACGATCTCGTTCTCGCAGACCAGTGTGACGTGGTGCGTGTCGTTCTGGGAGAAGTCGAAGGTCGTGAACATGCCGGGGTCGAAGGTCGCGAGCTGCTCGATGTAGAGTCCCTCATAGTGCAGCGTGCCGTTGCGGGCGTCGAGGCAGAGCGCGGTCCAGTTCTCGTCCGCCTCGCTGCCACCAAAGGCAAAGCCAACGCAACCCCCCTCGTCGAAGGTCACGTCGCACTCGAGCATCATGGTTGCGGGCCTGGTGCCCATGTCGGCGAGGGCATAGGCGCCTTCGCTGGCCTGCAGCGTGACGGTGTTGTCCTTGACCTTGGCGGTACCCTCCTTCTTGGCGGCACGGAAGGGGAGCTCGTTTGTGAAGTAGTCGCCGAAGGTGTGTGGCGCCCTCACGCCGAGCGTCCCGTCCTCACGCTGGAGCAGCTCATGGTTGAGGATGTTGCCCGCCCACTGGTACATGCCGGAATCAGCGGTGAGACCCGCACGGCCAATCCAACCGCAGAGGTAGCGAGTGCCGTCGAGCTCGGCGGTCTTCGCTGCATAGAAGACGAAGTTGTTGCCGTCGAGCACGTTGTTTGCGGGGGCCTTGAACGGGCCGTTCGGTGAGTCGCCCATGGCGTAGTAGGTCACGCAGTCCCAGCTATAGGTGAGGTAGTAGGTGTCGCCCATCTTGAAGAGGTCGGGGCACTCCAGCATGTACTGGTCGAAGGGGGCGTAGATGGGGCCGCAGAACTCCCAGTTCTTGAGGTCGGATGACGTGTACTTGGCCACCACGCCGCCCTGCGTGTTGCTTCGTGCGGCGATGAGAAGCCAGTAGCACTGCTCCTCCTCGGACCAGAAGACTTCGGGGTCGCGGAAGTCATCCGTGGAGTAACCCTCGGGGGCAAAGAACGTGTCCTCGGGCACCTTCGTCCAGGTCTCGCGATCGGTACTCGTGGCATGCATGACGCATTCCTTGCCCTTGCCGCCATTGCCCGTGTCGTTGTGTCCGGTATAGAAGAGGTGATAGAGCCCGTCTTGGTCCTGCATGACCGAGCCGGTGCCAATTGCGGGGTCTGGGTCGGACATGAGGCCAAAGTTCAAAGCCATCCCCAGGTCCTCGTAGCCACAGAGATCGTCGGTCGAGTACTTGTAGACGGGGTGGTAGCCCTGCCCGTTGTGGTCGGTGTCGTAGAGGTAGTAGAGCTCGAGCTCTCCCTCGTCGGTGACGAAGGGCATGGTGTCGCCTACGTATGCCCCCTCCGGTGCCGGATAGAGGTTGTAGTCGACCGGCTCGTAGGGTTCGTCGGGGAGGCTTGTGGGAGCACCGCATGCACCGAGGCCAAGCGAGAGCGAAACGATGGCGGCAAGAGCAAAATGAGGGACGAACGTGTTCCTGCCCATGGTCCTCTCCTTCCGTATGGTCATTTGCAACCTTAGAGTGAGTCTAATGCACAAGTAGGGTATTGCGAATGCACGTTGTGATGGGTAGACAAGCGGTCGTTGCGGGGTTCCGTGCGGCATCATGTCGCTGCCCTTTTCGTCAGGTCGCATTGTCGTTACACTGCTGCGGTGGACCGCATAGGTTTGGGGGGACGCTTGGTCATGGGTGGCACAGATGGCGCGACACGCGCGAGGCTGGGTGTCTCGGCTGCGCTCGTTGCTGCCTGCCTTGCGCTGCGGGCCGTCTTCGCACGATGGGGGGCAACGTTCTTTCCCGTCTGGCGCCATGTGTCGCGTGCCGTCGAGGGAGCCCTCGCTGCCGTGTGCTCTGTGGT
>CAMPCT010000294.1 GCA_946647055.1 uncultured Atopobium sp.
TCTACGCCCAGTCGGCTCCGTCCGTCACGCATTGCAGCAGGAGAGCACTTCGCGACGACATCGCAGGCTTTGCCTAGAACCGGCGGGAAAGCCGAGGTGGCACGAGCGCATGCGAATCTCGTATAATTCACGATATTCCGCTTTGCAAGCCGCTCTCACTGAAAGGATTAGCCATGAGCCTCCAACACGTGACCCCGGAGCTGAAAGCCAAGGCGCTCGCCTGCGAGACCCCCGAGGAGATCCTGGCTCTCGCCAAGGAGGAGGGCTACGGGCTATCCGACGAGGAGCTGGATAGCATCGCCGGGGGGAAGAATTGGGACGGATCTCAGGATTACGTCTACGTCTTATGCCTTGCCTGCAAATCCAAGGTGTCGTGGAAGGCTGAAGAGGCCCCGCCTGTGGATTGCCCGTATTGCAATTCCAAGCTTGTCGTCTTGGGGTAGCGCGCTTCTCCGTGTTGCTTGCAAGGGTGAGGCGGCATGCAAAAGGGCCGGACGATGAAAAACAAGGTTCTATCATGGGTGGCATGACGCAAGAGTCTCGGTGTAATCACAAGTGGCCCCTGCATACCGGAAGAGAACGACAGAAAGGAACCTTGCATGAAGAAGATAGTAACAATCGCTCTCTCTGCCACCCTTGCCTTCGGTGCGTCCACCGCGCTTGTTGGTTGTGGTGACGGTTGGGAGACCGTATCGAGCGGCGGCATCGCCATTGACAGCGTGGAGCGCGACGAGAACGGCTATATCGCGGAAGATGCTGCCAAGGAGGCCGCCCTCACCATGGCCGAGGTCACGGAGGCTGAGTGCACGCTCATCGATACCAATCTCGACACGTCGGGCAATCCGGTGACGTGGACCGTCGACTTCGATGCCAATGGCACCTCGTATCATTATGTCGTCAATGCCGAAAACGGTGACCTCATCGATTTCTCGTCACTGGGCATCTAACGCCTACATGACTATGTGGTAACTACGACCTCCTCAAGAAGGGGGCAATACTATGAAGCGATTGGTTACCCTGGCCCTCTCCGCGACGCTCGTCTGTGCAACCCCGCTTGTCCTCGCCGCATGCGGCCAGAAGAGCGAGCCGGAAGAGGCTGCCACCTCCGAGACAGCACAGACTGACGCCAGCGATGCAGTCTCGACGGACGAGGTCGCGCCATTCGCCACCCTCGGCGACGTGTTTGCCGCAGACGGAGAGGACATGTCGTCCACCTTTGACGAGCAGCGCTACGTCTGCGCGTTCAACTATGGCGGTGCATGGTGGCGCGTCGAGGCCGCCCTGCCTGACGGCATGTATGATGAACTCAACGAGGTGTGGGTCGAGGACGAAGCCAAGGTCGAGGAGCTGCTCTCGCCTCTGGCCGTGACCAAGACCGATGTCCTTGAGCCGCTTGACGTCGAGTCAACCGAGGCACTTGCAGGCAAGACCGGAGCTGACCTTGCGGCCGACGGCTTCACCTTTAGCTTTGGCACCCTCGTCGTCAACGGCAACGAGACGGACTGCGTGGCGACCCTCGGCAGCTTCGACTACCTCGTCACCTTCGACGGCGTCGTGCCCGACGAGAATACCGAGGATGTGGCGGGTGCCGTGGCCGACATGACCGTGAGCTCCGCAAGTCTTCAGAGCGTCTCGTGGGACGCCTTGGAGGGCTAGCACAGCGTCTCCCATGGAATGGCTGGTTGGTGCCCGCGCCTCCGCTAGTCAGGGCGCGGGCATCTCTCTGTGACGAGGAGCGGTTCTCTCGCCGCGGAACAGACCCCCCCCCGCAAGAGGGAGGGGAAGGGAGGTGGGAAAGCTCATGGCCGCTTCAACTGAGAGGATACCACCATGGCACCAGCGGAAGCGCGGAAGAGGGCTGGCGCGAAGTACCAGAAGGAGGAGGCCTGCAAGATGCTCCCTTGCTTCTACCCCGCGGAAACCGACCTGTACGAATGGGTGAGACCCCAGGGTAACGCGAGCGGATGCATCAAGCGCCTCGTCAGAGAGGACATGGAGCGCAACGCGAAGTAACTGCATCGGCAGGCTGCGGCTACCCCATTCTTTACAGAAGCGGCGATCAGGGGAAGCTGTGGAAATAGGTGGAGAACGAGATGACGATCTGCTCGCGATGATGCGGAACGGGAGCGGGTGGAGCTTCAGGTGCCTCAAGAGCCCTTCCGCATCAAGGAGATGGGCAGGAAGCTCGGCAAGCTGCGCTACGAGTGGGTTGCTGCCGAAAGGCCTCAAAGAGAGAAAGAGGGGGATCCCAGGTAAGGCCCCCGTAAGCGACAGCCTGGCAATCCGACGAGCTATTCAATGGGTTCCAGGCCGAATCTGACGCGATAGGCCCTCAGAACGGCTTACAACAAGCCGTTTACCTGCTGATTTACGATTAGGTACGAAAAGCTAGCGCTCGCCGATATCGACGTGGGAATACGATTGCGCGGGCGCCGAATGGGCGGGCGTATAGCTCGAATGGCCTCTGAGCGATGACTCGGATCCATGGTGGCTGCGATTCTCCTCGAGGCGCCTTCCGTCGCTCCTCTGGCGTTGCTTGGGCAGGTGTCCGAGGCTCCGAGCGAGCCTCCACGAGGCCCTCAGACGCTCTCGGGTGCCGGTCGCCACGGGCCCGGCGGAGGCGTCGCGGAAGTCGTCCATGGAACGTATGTCGAGCTCCTCGCAGAGGTCGAGCATATCGGCGACGTCCTTGGCCGTGTATTTCTCGCCGTCGATCACGCCGAGGATGGACGGTGTGGGGCCATTGGCTTCGATGCCGGATGCGATGGCACCCCTCATGCGCTCCGCGGCCTCGGCGCCGACCTTGCGCCTCCCGCGCGCCCTGTCGGAGGCGAGCCAGCGCTCGATCCCGAAGCGCGAGTAGTCGAAGCCGATCTTCTTGCCCGAGACCTGCCACGTCGGATGGCCGGAGAGCGCGTAGACCCACTCGCCCCTCCCGTCCTCGCGCACCTCCATGCCCAGCGCACGGCAGCTCTCGAGGTACTCCCCGGTGGACCAGGAGAGCTTCACGGCGCATCTCATCCGCTGGCGGATGTCCTCCTTCCAGGAGTAGCCGCCCCCCGCGATGACGGCGCG
>CAMPCT010000295.1 GCA_946647055.1 uncultured Atopobium sp.
CGCGACGAGGCCCACCGCTTCGCCATCACCTTCCACCGCGAGCTGCGCGACAAGGCCATGACCGTCTCCATCCTCGACGAGGTCGAGGGCGTGGGACCCAAGCGCAAGAAGGCGCTGCGGAAGGCCTTCCCCTCGATGCGCAGGCTGCGCGAGGCCACGTTGGAGCAGATCGAGGCGGTCGAGGGAATCCCCGCAGACGTGGCGCGCGAGGTGTACGAGACCCTGCGCGCCTGGGACGCCGAGCTGGCGGAGGGCCGGGAGCGGGCGGAGACGGGGGAGGAGTGAGCGGGTCGAGTCCGTGGCTCCGGAAGCTCTAGGGCTGGGGATGGTTTGCAGCGTGTGGGTCTGCCTCGCCATGTTGCCCAAATGACCGAAACCCGCCCCGGCGGGGCCCCACTTTCGGGCAGTTGGGCAACACCGCGGAAAGTCATCGCGTCGCCCGCCTCGCCATGCTGCCCCAAGTCCACGGCACACCCGCGAGCAAAGGCCATGAGGTTGGCCTCGATGGCCCTGGGTGGGACGCGTCACCTGATGGCCGTACGTCCCGCCGTTCCCGCTATACTTGTCCGCAGGGAGGTGCACATGGCACAGGACAGGCAGGACACGCGCGCGGACGACGCGCCTGACGTCGTCATCATCACCGGCATGAGCGGCGCCGGCAGGACCGAGGCCATGCACACCTTCGAGGACCTCGGCTACTTCGTCATCGACAACCTCCCGCCCAGCCTCATCCTCTCGGTCGCGCAGATGAGCGGCCTCAACACGGGTGTCGGCCGACATCTTGCCGTGGTGTGCGACCTGCGCACGCAGAGCTTCTTCGGCGAGCTCGAGGACGCCCTCGACAGCCTCACCGCCCACGAGTTCTCCTATGGCGTGGTCTTCCTCGATGCCTCGGACGAGGCGCTGCGCCGTCGCTACGGGCTTGCCCGCCGCCCGCATCCCCTCGCACGCGAGGGGGAGTCCACGCTCGAGGCGGTGCGCCGCGAGCGCCGTCGCCTCGCCAACATCCGCAGCCACGCGTCCGTGATCATCGACACCACCAACATGAAGCCCAAGCAGCTGCGCTCGCGCCTTCACGACGCCTTCTCCCAGCTCTCCGACCAGCAGCTCATGGAGGTGCACGTCTTCTCGTTCGGCTTCAAGCACGGCATGCCCGAGGAGGCCGACCTGCTCATCGACGTCCGCTTCCTGCCCAACCCCTACTGGGACCCCGAGCTGCGCGAGCTGACGGGTCACGACGAGCGCGTGCGCTCGTACGTCCTCGATAACCCCCAGACCGTCGCCTTCCTCGACGTGTGGCACAAGCTCCTCGACACCGTCATGCCCGGCTATGTGGCCGAGGGCAAGAGCAGGCTCTCCATCGGCGTCGGCTGCTCGGGAGGGCAGCACCGCTCGGTCGCCCTCGCCGAGGAGACCGCCGCCTACCTCGCGGGCACGGGCTACCATGTGTCCACGAGCCATCGCGACCTGGCTCGCCACCTGGGGGCGTGAGCTCGCGCATGTCGTTCACGACCGAGGTCAAGCACGAGCTCTCCGGCCTGCGTCCCACGTCTCCCGCGTGCGACCTCGCCCAGCTCTCCGCGCTCGTCCGCATCTGCGGCACGCTCTCGTACTCGGGTCCCGGCCGCTTCTCCATACGCGCCGTGACCGAGAACGGTTCGGTCGCCCGCGCCATGTACCTGCTCCCCAAGCGCCTCTTTGGCATCGAGACGCTCGTCACCGTCCGTCGCTCGGTGCTCCACAAGGCGCACAACTACCTCATCGAGATGCCCGAGCAGCCGGGGCTGTCCGACGCCCTCGTGAGCATGGGCGTGCTCGACAGGACCATGCGCCTCGCGTCGGGCATCGAGCCCTCGCTCGTCTCGGGCCCCGAGAGTGTCCGCGCATACCTGCGGGGGGCCTTCATGGCGAGCGGCTTCGTCGCCGACCCACGCGGTGACTTCCACCTCGAGATCGCGGTGACGGGGGAGGAGTTCGCCAGCCAGCTCGCCGACCTGGTCAGAAGCGTCGGGGCGCCGGCCCGCATCAATCGTCGGCGCGGGGCGTTCGCCGTGTACCTCAAGAGCTTCGACGGGGTGCTCACGTTCCTCGAGGCGCTGGGCGCCGAGCGCTCCGCGGAGCGCGTCCGCCGCATGCGGGTCGTGAAGTCCCACAAGAACGAGGTGAACCGCCTCGTGAACGCCGAGCTCGCAAACCAGACCCGCTCGGTTGACGCGGCGGGCGAGCAGGTCGAGCTCATCCGGCGCGCCGAGGAGCTCGTCGGCATGCGGGCGCTTCCCCCCGCCGTCCGCGAGTTCTGCGTCCTGCGCCTTCGTCATCCCGAGCTCTCGCTGCGGGACCTGGGGGAGGAGGCGTCCCCTCCCGTCTCGAAGTCGGCGCTCTACCATCGCCTGCTGCGCCTCGAGTCCATCGTGCGGCAGGCACAGGAGGCGCGCGAGGACGGGATGTCCACCAATCGCTAGTCAACTTTGCAGGTGTGCGCGGGATATTCGCGCCGTCTTTCCGATTCGTGAAACACCGCGGTCGATTCTGCGTTAGCATCAACCCTGTGGCATTCGTTCGGCCTTCTCGCCACGTCCTCGGCCAGGGAGGCCGAGGGGCGGGGAGGAGGGTACCTTCCTTAAGGAAAGGAGCACCATGTTCACCAAGAAGAGCGTCCGTGACATCGATGTTGCAGGAAAGCGCGTCCTCATGCGCGTCGACTTCAACGTCCCCCTCAAGGACGGCGTCGTCACCGACGACACCCGCGTGCGCGCTGCCATCCCCACCATCCAGTACCTCAAGGACCATGGCGCCGGCATCATCCTCATGAGCCACCTCGGCCGTCCCAAGGGCGATGGCCCCGAGCCCGCGCTCACCCTGAGGCCCGCCGCCGAGAAGCTCGCCGAGATCACCGGCTGGGACGTCAAGTTCATCGAGGACACCTATGGTGACGAGGCCGCCGCTGCCTGCGCCGCCGTCCAGCCGGGCGACATCCTCGTGCTCGAGAACGTCCGCTTCCTCAAGGCCGAGAAGAAGAACGACCCCGAGGTCGCCAAGAAGCTCGCCTCCTACGCCGACATCTTCGT
>CAMPCT010000296.1 GCA_946647055.1 uncultured Atopobium sp.
ACGTCGGGGTCGAAGTCGAGCACGGTCTTGACGCCCTCGGGGCAGGAGACGATGGTGAGGCAGCGGATGTCCTTGGCGCCGGCCTCGCGCAGGAACTGGATGCACGCCGTGAGCGAGCCGCCCGTGGCGAGCATGGGATCGACGACCACGCAGGTGCGCGACTCGAGGTAGGGCGGGAACTTGTGGTAGTACGCGACGGGCTCGTGCGTCGCGGGGTCGCGGTACATGCCCACGTGGCCCACGCGCGCGGACGGCACGAGGGTGAGGATGCCGTCGACCATGCCCAGACCGGCGCGGAGGATGGGGATGATGGCGAGCTTCTTGCCCGCGATCTTCTTGCCGGTCATCGTCTCGAGCGGGGTCTCGACCTCGACGTCCTCGAGCGGGAGGTCACGCAGGGCCTCGTAGCCCTCGAGGATGGCGAGCTCGGTCACCAGCTCGCGGAAGTCCTTGGTCGAGGTGGACTTGTCGCGCAGGAGGGACAGCTTGTGCTGGACCAGCGGGTGGTCGACGACGGTAAGGCGGGACTCGTCATACTCTGCCATGGTTATCCTTTCCGATGGGTTGTTGGCTGTGGCTAGTGTAGCACCCGAAGGCCCCATGCCCGGGATACATGGCAGACGGTTCGGCGACTGTTGGCCGACCCCCTACCCCAGCTCGGGATAGAGCGGGTGACGGGCGAGCATGGCGTTGACCTCGTCACGGACGTCGTCGATCTTGAACCCCTCGTCGTTCTGGAGGGCGAAGACCGTCTTCCCGATGAGCTCTCCGATGCGCTCGCACTCCGCCTCGGTGAAGCCACGCGTGGTCGCTGCGGCAGATCCCACGCGAATGCCGCTGGTCACGAAGGGCGAGCGCTTCTCGCCGGGAATGGTGTTCTTGTTGACGGTGATGCCGACCTCCTCGAGCGCATGGGAGGCCGCCCTGCCCGTGATGTCCTTGGCGGGCGTGAGGTCGACGAGGAGCAGGTGGTTGTCGGTGCCCCCGGTGACCAGGCGCAGCCTCTTGGTGGCCATGCCGCGACCGAGGGCCTTGGCGTTGGCGATGACGCCGTCGATGTAGGTCTTGAACTCGGGCTTGAGCGCCTCGCCAAAGGCGACCGCCTTGCCGGCGATGACGTGCTCGAGGGGACCGCCCTGGCTGCCGGGGAAGACGGCGGAGTCTATCTTCTTGGCAAGCTCCTCGTTGTTGGTGAGGATGATGCCGCCGCGCGTGCCGCGCAGGGTCTTGTGCGTGGTGGTGGTCACGACGTCGGCGTGGGGCAGCGGCGAGGGATGGGCACCCGTCGCGACGAGGCCGGCGATGTGGGCCATGTCGACCATGAGATACGCGCCGACGGAGTGGGCGATCTGGGCGAAGCGCTCGAAGTCGATGACGCGCGGATAGGCCGAGGCCCCGGCGATGATCACCTTCGGGCGGTGCTGCTCGGCGAGGGCGGCCACGTCGTCCATGTCGATGAGCTCGGTCTCCTCGGAGACGCCATAGGGGACGACGTTGAACATGCGGCCAGAGAAGTTGGCAGGGCTCCCATGGGTGAGGTGGCCGCCGTTGTCGAGGGCCATGCCCATGATGGTGTCACCGGGCTTGGCGAGCGCCGTGAGCGCCGCATAGTTGGCCTGGGCACCCGAGTGGGGCTGCACGTTGACGAAGCCGGCGCCAAAGAGCTTCTTGGCGCGTTCGCGGGCGAGCTCTTCCACCTTGTCGACCGCCCAGCATCCACCGTAGTAACGCTTGCCGGGGAGCCCCTCGGCATACTTGTTGGTGAGAGGAGACCCGACGGCCTCCATGACGGCGAGGCTCACGAAGTTCTCGCTCGCAATGAGCTCGATGGAGTCGCGCTGACGGGTGAGCTCGTCGCTGATGGCAGCGGCGACCTCGGGGTCAAGGCTTGCGAGGTGCTCGAGGTACATGGGCATGCTCCTGTTCCGACGCATGATCGACCGGGTTAGCGTAGCGCAGCGTGGTTTCGAAGTTGTGACAGGGACCCTTGACCACCAGATGTTTACGTTGTCGCGGCAGGTTCCCTACTCGACGCCCTCAAACGCCGGGTCGTCCTCACGCATGATCTTGTTGACGCGAATCTCGTGGCGCCCTCCCTCGAAGGGCGTCTCGAAGAAGCAGCGGACGATGCGCTGGTTCATCTCGACCGTGGTGAAGCGTCCCGAGACGCACAGGCAGTTGCCGTCGTTGTGGGCGCGGAAGAGCTCGACGAACTCCAGACTCTGGATGGCCGCGGCGCGGACGCCCGGGACCTTGTCGGCCGTGAGCGCCATGCCGATGCCCGTCCCGCAGATGAGGACGGCACGGTCGACCTCGCCACGGGAGAGGGCGCGGGCCGCCTTGTCGGCATAGTCGGGGTAGTCGCAGCGGTCCTCGGAGTCGCAGCCAAAGTCGACGACCTCATGGCCGAGGCCCTCGATGTAGCTGGCGAGCGGGGCCTTCTGGATGAACCCACCATGGTCAGATGCAATTGCAACGCGCATTGTTCCTCCTATGAGAAGGGATACTCCCCTGAGTGCCAAGGGGAGTATCCACCATCCGCGCTGTGTTGGTCAAACCCTAGGCAAGGGTCCTCTTGACCGCCTCATGCCAACCGGCGAGCAGGGCGTCACGCGTCTCTTCGTCCATCTGCGGCTGGTAGCTTGCGGAGATGGAGCGCATGGAGATGAGCTCCTCGCGGTCCTCCCAGAAACCGACGGCAAGGCCGGCGAGGTAGGCGGCACCAAGGGCGGTCGTCTCGTCCATCTCGCAGCGGTCAACCGGGATGCCGAGCAGGTCGGCCTGGAACTGCATGATGAACTCGTTGTTGGACGCGCCGCCGTCGACCTCGAGGGACGTCAGGGTGTTGCCGGAGTCCGCCTCCATGGCCTTGAGGATGTCGTAGGTCTGGTAGGCCATTGACTCGCAGGCGGCGCGGACGAGACGGGCGCGGTCGGTGTCGCGGGTGAGACCGCAGATGACGCCGCGGGCGTTGGAGTCCCACCACGGGGCGCCCAGGCCGGTGAAGGCGGGCACCACGTAGCAGCCGCCCGTGTCGGGGACGGACTGGGAGATGGCGCAGGTCTC
>CAMPCT010000297.1 GCA_946647055.1 uncultured Atopobium sp.
GCGATCTTTGGCAGCAGCTGCGTCTTTCTCGCGTAGCGCGCGTAGCGTTCGTCGACGCGCAGCAGCACGAGCCTCTGGACCTCTGCCGGGGCATGGCAGATGAACGTGTGCGCCAGGACGAAGATCGAGTTTGCTATGAAGGCCTCGGCGACCTCGCGCACCTCGTCGTCGGGCTGCGCCCGTTCGGTCGCATCAATCATCGCGTAGATGACGTCGATGGCATCCATGAGGCGCTTTGCCGTGACGACAGTCGTCGACGACGGATGGTCGCAGATGTTGTAGGTGTAGAACGCGAAGTCAAGGCGGAGCATCGTCGGTCGGGCAAGCATGAGCTCGAGCAGCCACAGTTGGTCCTCGAAGATGCGTCCCTCGCGAAACGCGACCCCGTGCTCCCTGAGGAACGACGTGCGCACGAGCTGGACGCAGGGGGTTATCACGAAGAGCCCCTCGTGAAGCGCGCATCGCAGGTAGCGGTCCATGGGGACCAGCCCTTGTCCCGCAAGCTTTGCGACCTCTCCCTTGAAGAGGCTCGCGCCCGCATAGTCCCCCCAGACGACGTCTGCCCCCGACTCCTCCGCCGCGGCAAGCAGCCTCTCGCAGGCATCGGACGAAATGGCATCGTCGCTGTCGACGAGCAGGACGTAGTCTCCCGATGCGGCGTCGATCGCCACGTTGCGCGCCGCCGCCTGGCCCCTGTTGGGCTGGTGGAACACCTTGACGTTTGCGTGGCGCTCGGCATAGCGGTCACACAGCTCACCCGAGCCATCGGTTGACCCGTCGTCGACGAGTACGACCTCCATCAGGGAGAAGATGGTCTGCCCCTCAAGGGACGCGAGGCAGCCGGAAAGGAGGTCTCCGGGGTTGAAGACCGGCGTGATGATGCTGATTCTTGGTGACAGCCCTTCCATTGCACCCTTCCGGACCAATCGCGCGAAGTGGTTTGTGGGTCACATGTTATCAGGGGATATGGTATCGTGTTCCCTTGAATGGGCGAACCCGTTACATGCAGGGGAGGGTAGACATGGAGAAGTACGAGACCGCCAACATCGAGGTCGTGGAGTTCGAGGAGGACGTCATCACCGCGTCCGGCACCAACACGACGAACACCACTGGTCCCCAGTAACATCGTTGCCACCGTGCTTGCTCCCAAGACCTGGTCGGGTGGCCTTGGCTCTTGGGCAGTCCACAAGGACGCAGTTCGAGAGCCCGACGCAGATGCGCCGGGCTCTCGCATGAGCGGGCGACGGGAACCCGGTGGATGGGCGAGGCGGAAAGCCACATGGAGACACGCACGTATGAGGAGGAGCTTGCACGCACGGGGACCATCGCGTTCCCGGTCCGTGGCGTGAGCATGCGCCCGCTCATCATGGAGGGGCGGGACGTGGCCTTCGTCTCTGCGAAGCAGGGGCGTCTCGACCGCCTTGATGTCGGCCTGTTCAAGCGAGACTCGGGCGAGTACGTGCTCCACCGGGTGCTTTCCGTGACCGAGGACGGGTATCTCTTTTGTGGCGACAGCCAGGACTTCACCGAGACGGTCGACGAGGGGCAGGTGCTCGGGGCCCTCACGGGGCTTGTCCGAAGGGGAAGGCGGCTCAACCTGGCCAGTTGGGCGTATCGCTGCTATGTCATGCTGTGGTGCAGGCCATTCGGGCTGCGTCGCATGCTGTTGAGGGTGTTGCATAGGATGGGCATATGGGTTCCGGGGAAATGATGCGTCCAGACATCCCACGCGAGGTGGTCGACCTGCTCTACCTCTGTGGCAAGGCGCTTCGTTGCGAGCCGGCGGAACCCGAGAGGATCTGCGCCATGGACCTCGCCTGCGTGCACCGTCTTGCCTCGAGTCAGAGCCTGTCCGCCCTTGCTTGGTATGGCCTGGAGCCCGTGGCGTCGCAGGCGGGGCTTGACGAGGCCTTGGCGGGCACCTGGCGCAACGAGCGCGACCAGGCCGTCCGTCGCCAGATGCTCTTCGATGCCGAGCGTACGCAGGTGCTTGCCTGGCTCGAGCAACAGGGCATATGGTACGTCCCGCTCAAGGGGGCCGTGCTGGCGGGATGGTATCCGCGACTCGGCATGCGGGAGCTGAGCGACAACGACATCCTCTTTGACCCATCGCGCAGGGAGGATGTGGCTTCGTTCTTTGTGGGACGTGGGTACCGGAGAAACGCGGAGAACCACGGGTCGACGCACGACGACACGTACACAAAGAGGCCAATCTACAACTACGAGATGCACCTGTGCCTCTTCTCGGGCTACGACTCGCCGTCGTTCGCGCGCTATTACGAGGGCATCGAGGGCAGGCTCCTGCCCGAGGACGGCTCGCCATACGGGCGACGTCTCTCTTCCGAGGACTTCCTCCTGTTTCAGGTCGCCCATGCCCACAAGC
Source organism: uncultured Atopobium sp. (assembly GCA_946647055.1). Next base: position 2,384 of record CAMPCT010000297.1, read on the forward strand.
ACTTCCAGCTGGGGGGAACTGGGGTGAGGGTCCTGTGCGACCTGTCCGTGCTCCTTTCCCGGAGTGGCGCCGACCTCGACTGGGACTACGTCCACGAGGAGCTGGAAAAGCTGGGGGTCGCCTCGTTCGGGCTGTCGCTCGAACGGCTTGTCAGTCGCGTGTTCGAGGAGGACTTCGACCCCTCGCTGCTCTCGGACGAGGATGCGGGGACGCTGCGGGAGCTCACGTCCTATGGGACCTTCGGCACCGTCTCCCACCAGACCGAGCTCACCCTTGACAGGAGGGCGGAGCGGGGAGAGTCGATTGGTGGGTATGTCTTGGGCAGGATCGTCCCCGACGACGACTGGTGGAGCGTGAGCTTTCCCTATGCGCACGACCACAGGTGGGCCCGCATCCCGATGCTCCTGTATCGCTACGTGCGCGCCTTGGCCCAACCCGAGCGGAGGGCCCGCATCGCGGAGGAGCTCGGGGTCATCCTGCGCAAGGCGAGGGGTGAGCGATAGGCGCCTCTCGCCCGCAGAGAGAAAACCGGCCCACCCCGGGCGGGGCAGGCCGGCGTCACGTGGCATGGTGGAGGCGCGGAGAATCGAACTCCGGTCCAGAACGGGCCCCTGATCAGTATCTCCAGGCTCAGTTGCCTGTTGAATCTCGAACGCCTTGC
>CAMPCT010000298.1 GCA_946647055.1 uncultured Atopobium sp.
CCGCCAGCTGTCCGCGGATGACCTCGGGCCTGTTGCGCCGCAGCCACACGAGGGCACGCGGGTCGAAGCTCTCGATGATGTAGCGCTGCTGGGGATGGCGGTCGAGCACCTCCAGCGTCGTCCGGCAGAGCTCGGCCCAGTTGCGACGCTCGACCTTGAGCTCGACGACGAGCGGTGCGGGCATGCCCTCGCCACAGGTCTCCCAGACATCAAGGACCTGTTCGAGGGTGGGGATGCGCTCCTCGGTGCCCTCGAGCCGATAGTCCGCGAGCTGCTCGAGGGTCAGGTCCTCGACGATACCTCCCTTTCCGGTCACGCGCATGAGTTCGGCGTCATGCACGACCACGGCGATGCCGTCGGCCGTGAGGTGGACGTCGAGTTCGGCACCATAGCCCGCCTCGCGTGCCAGCCTGAAGGCTGCGAGCGAGTTCTCAGGAATGCCCTGCGCGGAGTCGTGCAGGCCGCGATGCGCGTAGCGGTGCCGCCTCACCTGGTGCCAACGCTCGTTGACGTCGGCGTCCCTGCGCGGGGCGACGAGCAGGCAGGCGAGTGCGCCTGCGCCAGCCACACGCGCGACGGCGCGAGCCGCCTTCCCCTGATGAGCCATGGTGGAACTCCCTTCCGACGCTGGTCCCGCTAGTCGACGTCGAGCGCCTCGAGACCGCGCTTGGTGATGTTGGTGGTGTCGCCGTGCCTGACGAGCTGCATCGTGCCAAAGGCGGCGAGCACGAAGAGCGACGCATAGATGAAGAGCGACCGGTAGCTGATGTTGTTCATGAGCCAGCCGGCCGCGATGGGCGTGATGGTCTGTGCTGCCATCGAGAACGTGTAGTAGAGGCCGGTGAAGCGACCCACGTCGGAGCCCTTGCACATCTCGACCACCATGGGCAGCGAGTTGACGTTGATGCAGGCCCAGCCCATGCCCAGGATGACCATGACGGCATAGAGGATGGGGGAGAAGCCCCCGCCCATGAAGGTCCAGATGGCGAAGAAGGCGAAGCCCCCGCCCAGCATGAGCACGCCGGCGAGGATCGTGCGCTTGCGCCCGAAGCGCGCGGCGACCGCGCCCACGGGGATGTAGCTGGCGATGGCACCCAGGTTGGCCACGATGAGGCAGGTGGAGGCGGAGCCAAGGGACATGCCCCACTCGGCTGCGGCATAGGTGGTGAACCAGGTCTCCATGGCGTTGTAGCCAATGAACCACAGGGCGATCGAGATCAGCAGGAAGGCGAGGCTCTTCTTGACCGCCGCAGGCAGGACCTCGTTGCCGGACCCATCGTCCTCGACGAGGTTCTCCTCGGGGTGCTCCGCCTCGTAGGCCGCGACCTCGGCGGCGACCACGGGCTCGCGGATGGTCAGGAAGACGATGGCCACCGAGACGACCATGATGCCCGCGACGACAGCAAAGAGCGGCAGGTAGTTCACGTGGTCGAGGCCCTCGGTACGGCTCGAGCTGTAGAGGACGGCCGCGATGGCGAGGTAGAGGATGCCGCCCACGGCGCCCATGAGGTTGATGATGGCGTTGCCCTGGCTGCGCAGCGGCTTGGGCGTGAGGTCGGGCATGAGCGCGACGGCTGGGCTTCGGTAGGTGCCCATGGCCACGAGGACGGCCATCAGCACCACGACGAAGGCCACGAGCAGGGTCGCCGACGCCGCCCTCGCGTAGGCGTTGTCGATGATCGGAAGGGCCAGCATGAGCAGGACGGCCGCGGCGGTGCCAAAGATGACGAAGGGCTTACGGCGTCCCCAGGGATGGGTGCACTTGTCGGACAGGCCGCCAAAGAAGGGGAGCAGGAAGAGGGCGAGCACGTTGTCGGCCGCCATGATGACGCCCGAGAGGGTCTCGTTCATGTGGAAGGTGTTGGTGAGCATGAGCGGGATCACGTTGTTGTACATCTGCCAGAACGCGCAGATGGAGAAGAACGCGAATCCCATGAGCACGGTGCGACGGACGTTGAGCTTCATGATGGGCCTTTCTGGGGAGGGGGTCAGCGCTGGCTGGTGTCGGCTTGGGTGCTCTTGCGGCTGTTCATGAGGCGCCGTAGCTCGAGGGCCTTGTTCATGAGGCCATAGAGGGGGCTGAGCGGCATGTCGTGCGTGGGCGCCCAGAGGGTGGGTTCGGGGACGAAGAGCAGCTTGAAGTCGCTGATGCCATCGTTGAGCAGGCCGTTGAGGTCATAGAGGACGGCACCGGCCTCCTTGGCGGCGCGGATGGCGCACCACTTGAGGTAGTAGTTGGCGCGGCTGCGCTTGCCGGCGTCGGAGACCGCACCCCAGAGCTCGAAGCAGGTGCCACCCGGCGAGGTCACGTTCCAGAGGAAGGCCTGGATCTCGCCGTCCTGCTCTGCCACGGTGAGCTGCTGGATGCCCTCGAGTGCGTGGAAGGCGCTGCGGTAGAAGCCGTCCTCGTGCAGGGCGAAGCCGTCGGCATCCGCCGTCGCGTGGTAGAGGGCGAGGATCGCGTCGAGGTCCTCCTCGCGCGCCTCGCGGACGACCACTCCGTCGCGCTCGGCCTTGCGGATGTACTGGCGGCACTTGCGGTTGGGGATGGCCGCCATGATCTTGTCCTCGGGGGGCTCGAGGGAGAGGGTCGCCGTCTTGCCCAGCAGGACCTGTTCGCTCACGCGCCAGCGCGGCCCCAGGTCGAGCTCGGTCACGGCGGGGTCGACCTTCACGGACGTGGCGTTGGTGTTTGCCTTGCACCACGCGGCGAGGGCGTCGGCGACCTGCGCCAAGTGCCCCTCGGCGGCAAAGGGCCCGCGCGGCGCGTAGCAGATCGCGCGGAACGGGAAGGGCATGGACCGCATGAGTACCTGCGCCCCGCCAATGGGTTCGCCGCCCTCCACAAACTGCAGCAGCGTGGCCTTCCAGGGGCCGGTCTGCTCGCGCAGCGCACCCCACTGCGCGTATTGGAGCGGGTGGGCGCCAAAGCCCTCGGCATAGGCGTTCCACTCTCCGGGATTCTCGATGACTCGCACGTCCATGTGATGTCTTCCTTCCTTGGACAAAGGTAACAGGCACCTTTGT
>CAMPCT010000299.1 GCA_946647055.1 uncultured Atopobium sp.
GCTGGAAGTAGGTGTACTGGGTGACCTCCATGCCGTCGAGCCAGACCTCCCAGCCAAGGCCCCAGGCGCCGAGCGTGGGGCTCTCCCAGTCGTCCTCGACGAAGCGCACGTCATGCTCGGCCGGGTCGAGGCCGATGGCCCTGAGCGACCCCAGGTAGAGGTCCTGGGAGTCCTGCGGGCAGGGCTTGAGGATCACCTGGAACTGGTAGTAGTGCTGCATCCTGTTGGGGTTCTCGCCGTAGCGGCCGTCGGCAGGACGGCGGCAGGGCTGCGGATAGCAGGTGCGCCAGGCTGCGGGCCCCAGGCTGCGCAGGGTGGTCGCGGTGTGGAACGTGCCCGCGCCGACCTCGCTGTCGTAGGGCTGCATGACGGTGCACCCCTGGTCCGCCCAATAGCGCTCGAGCACCAGGATCATGTCCTGGAAGGTGAGCACGTCGTCTCGCATGGTTTCCTTCCCTTCCCGCCGCAGGGCGGCGCATAGTCCTTCCGTCAGAGCAGGCCCGCGTCGGACGGGGGCCAGAATATGACGACCGCACGGGACGTGACGCTGTCGACGCTCACGGCGCCGAAGTATCGCGAGTCGAGCGAGTTTGTCCTGTTGTCTCCCATGACCCAGATGCAGCCCTCGGGAACGACATAGGGGTATGAGATGTCCTCGGAGAGGTTCGAGGCGTGCCCGGCGATGGGCTCGGTGGGCTTGCCCAGGGTATAGGGCTCGTCAAGCGGAACGCCGTCCACGTAGACCATGCCATCACGGATGTCGACCTCCTGGCCGGCCGTCGCGATGACGCGCTTGATGAGGGTCACGCCGCCCTTCTCGGGGTCGGGGTCGACGAAGGTCACGACCTCTCCCCGCCAGGGGTCGCGCAGGCGGTAGGAGATCTTCTCGCCAAAGAGGCGGTCGCCCAGCTGGATGGTCTCGAGCATGGAGCCCGTGGGGACCTCGTAGGGCTCGCCGACGAACATCCTCACGAGCACGACGAGGACGATGACGATGGCGAGCGTGGAGACGATCTCGATGATGGAGGAGCGGCGGTCGCGGCGGGCCGAGTTCTTGAGGGCATCGACGTGGATGACCTCGAAGGGGCTCTCGACCTGCGCGGCGGCACCGCCCATGGGGGTGGGCTGGTCGCCCAGGTGGCTCCTGGCGGGCCTGTCATTGGCGGGGACCTCGCGCTCGACGGGGTCGATCTCGGGTATCCGGTCAGACAGCGACATCTTCGTCCCCAATCTGGGCAATGGCCTCGCGGACCTCGTCTTCGGTGATGCCGGCGGCCTCGATGAGGTCGGGCCGCCAGCGCTTGGTGCGCACGATCGAGCTGGCGTGTCGCCAGCGCGCGATCGCGGCATGGTCTCCCGACAGGAGCACGGGCGGGACTCCCCTGCCCTCGAACTCCGCCGGGCGCGTGTACTGCGCGTATTCGAGCAGCCCGGCGCCAAACGACTCGTCCTGGGCGCTCATCTCGTCCCCCAGGGCACCGGGGATGAGGCGCACGATCGAGTCGATGACGACGAGGGCCGCGAGCTCTCCCCCGGTGAGCACGTAGTCCCCAAGGGAGATGACCTCGTCTGCCAGGTCGTAGACGCGCTCGTCGATGCCCTCGTAGCGCCCGCAGACGAAGAGGATCCGCTCCTCGCCGGAGAGGCGGCGGGCCGCATCCTGGTCGTAGCGCACGCCACAGGGAGAGAAGAACACGACATGGGGCCGTACCTCGTCGCGAGAGGAGATGTCGCGCACCGCCTCGAAGATGGGCTCCGGCTTCATGAGCATGCCCTGGCCACCGCCGAAGGGCGCGTCGTCGACGGTGCGATGGCGGTCGTGGGTCCAGTCCCGCAGGTCATGCGAACGGAACTCGAAGAGCCCCTCGCGACGCGCGCGGCCCATGATGGAGGCGCCGAGATACCCCTCGAACATCTCCGGGAACACGGAGAGGGCCTCGTAGGTCCTCATGACGCACCTCCTCCAACGCTGCCTCGTGGTGCCTCCACGACGATCGCCCCGCGCGAGGGGACCTCCCTGACGATCTCGGGCACGACCGGCAGGAGCACCTCGCCCCATTGCCCCTCTATGACCAGGACGTCCTGCGCGGGGCCGCTCATGACGTCCGTGACGATGCCGAGCCCTCCCATCGTGACGTCGGTGACGTCGCGTCCGACGAGCAGGGCGGCAGCCTCGAGGTAGAGGTCGCGGGGAAGGTCGGAGGCACGTACGAGCACCTCGCGACCGACCAGCGACTCCGCCTCCTCCATGTCGGTGACGCCCCCAAGGGCGACGAGCTGCGACGAGCCACCCCCCGACACGTCGGTCACGGCAAACCAGCGGGGCCCCTTGAGCCTGGGCGGGAGCACGGCGACCTCCATGCCGCGGACAAGCAAGGGGGGAAGCCCGCGGACAGGCTCCGCGACCAGCTCCCCCCTCCTGCCATGCGTCTTTACGAGGTGCGCTATGTGCTCGAGCGTCTCCTGCACGGTTCGCAGGCCCTAGCCTAGGACCTCGACCTCGACGGAGGTCCCCACGCGCTGCCCGAGCGCACGGGCGATGGTCCTGATGGCCTTGATGGTGCGGCCACGCCTCCCGATGACCTTGCCGGCGTCGGCCTCGGCGCAGGAGACCTCTATGAGGGTCCCACCCGCGCTGTCGGTGACGTCGAGCGTCACCGCGTCGACATCATCGACGAGCCCGCACACGACGAGCTCCACGAGGTCTGCGACCTGGTCGGACGGAAGCGGCGCACCCTCTTCGACGAAATCATCGGTCACCTCGACATCGTCAGAGATGACCTCGTCGGTGAGAATGTCGGCCATGGTTACTCGGCCTCGGCGGCGGCAGCCTCCTCGGCGGCCTTACGCTCGGCCTCCTCGCGGGCAAGCTGCTTCTTGGACTTCTTGAGCTTCCTCTCAGGCGCGGGCTCGCCGGAGCGGACGGCCTTGATGAGGGCGGCGGCGGAGCTGGTGGGCTGGGCGCCCTTCTCGATCCAGGCGTCGACCTTCTCGAGGTCGATGTCGATGGTCTTGGGGTTGGTCAG
>CAMPCT010000300.1 GCA_946647055.1 uncultured Atopobium sp.
ACGTGTGGGCCGGCAAGCCCGCCAAGGGGCCGCATCCCATGGGTGGCATGGGCTTCGCGCGCGCGGCGAGCGTGCTCGAGGATACCAAGCTGGCCATCTGCGGCGAGGACCCCATCGCGCGCAACGTCGCCGCCCGCGTGTGGAACCTCGCCGGCGCCACGACGGAGCACTCCGGCCTCGACCTGGTGCGCTCCGCCGACGTCGCCGCAAGCGACTGCCGCTGCGTGCTGGTCATCTCGTCCGCACGCCCCAAGCGTCGCCGTGGCATCACCGTCTCGGCGAGCGACCCCGACACGCTGCCGCTGCGCCTGCGCGCCGCCATCCACAGCGCCCGTCGCAAGGTGCCCATTGTGCGCATCGAACTGCCCGTCGAGGTCGACAGCGACGGCACGTTCACGGTAGGTGACTCGCAGTCCTACGCGGTCATGTTGCTCGACGCGATTTGCTCGGCCTTCGGCGACTAGGCGCGCACAAGCTGCTACACTGTTCTCACCTGCTCACTGGGGTATCGTCCAATGGTTAGGACCTCGGTTTTTGGTGCCGATTATGTGGGTTCGAATCCTACTACCCCAGCCAGCGTCTCTTCCGGGCCCCTCGGGGCCCGTTCTTGTTAGCACGTCCAGCCGTGTCGCAAACAACAAATGAGGGCACGATGTTTGTCCTTCGCCATCCCCCGCGCGTCCCCCGCGTGTGCTAAGGTGAATATGCCGCCTTTCTGGACCCACAATGCACGCGGGCGGAGCACGCAAGCCCGCGACGATGGAGGCCAACACATGCCACTCAACGCGATCGTCCTCGCAGCAGGCGAGGGAACGCGCATGAAGTCAGCCCATCCCAAGGTCGCCCACAAGCTGCTCGACAAGCCCCTCGTCTGGTGGGCGGTCCGTGCCGCGCGCGACGCCGGCGCCGACCGCATCATCGTCGTGGTGGGCAACGGGGCAGACGAGGTCCGCAGCCTGCTCGAGGGCGAGGACGTCGAGTTCGTCGAGCAGACCGAGCGCCTGGGCACGGGACACGCCGTCCGCGTGGTGCGCGACGCCATCGGCGGCTTCGAGGGACCCGTCGTGGTGCTCTCCGGCGACTCGCCGCTGGTGCGCCCCGAGACCATCTCCGCGCTGGTCTCCGAGAACCGCGCCAACCACAACGCCTGCACCGTCCTCACCATGACCCCGCCCGACGTCTCGGGCTACGGTCGCGTCCTCGTCGAGGACGGCCAGGTCAGGGCCATCATCGAGGACAAGGACTGCACGCCCGAGCAGCGCGCCGAGCTCACCGAGTGCAACTCCGGCGTCTACTGCTTCTGCGGCGGCCGCCTCACCGACAACATCGACAAGCTGGGCAACGACAACGTCCAGCACGAGTACTACCTCACCGACATGGTGGGCATCTATGTGGGCATGGGCGAGCCCGTCGCCCACATCCACGCCGCCGACTACGCCGAGCTGCTGGGCGTCAACTCGCGCCGCCAGCTGGCCGAGGCCACCCGCGTCATGCAGGGCCGCATCAACGGCCGCCTCATGGACGCCGGCGTCACCATGCTCGACCCCGCGCAGGTGTGGGTCGGCCCCGAGGTCACGATCGGCCGTGACACCGAGCTGCTGCCGCAGACCATGCTCTGGGGCAGCACCAGCATCGGCGAGGACTGCGTCATCGGACCCAACACGCGCCTCACCGACACGCGCGTGGGCAACGGCTGCACGGTCGACGAGACCGTCGCCCAGCAGGCCGTGCTCGAGAACGACGTCAACTGCGGGCCGCGCGCCTACCTGCGTCCGGGCACCCACCTGCTCGACCGCTCCAAGGCGGGCACCCACGTCGAGATCAAGAACTCCACCATCGGCGAGGGCTCCAAGGTGCCGCACCTCTCCTACATCGGCGACACCACGATGGGCTCGGGCGTCAACATCGGCGCCGGCTCCATCACCTGCAACTACGATGGCGTCTTCAAGCACCCCACCATCATTGGCAACGACGTCTTCATCGGCAGCGACACCATGATGGTGGCCCCGGTCACCATCGGCGACGGCGCGCTCGTGGGCGCCTCGTCCTGCATCACGCGCGACGTCCCCGCTGGCGCCATCGCCCTCGAGCGCTCCGAGCAGGTCGCCTTTGAGGGCATGGGCATCAAGCACATGAAGAAGCTGCGCGACAAGAAGGCCAAGCAACAGGCAGAACGCAAGGATAAAGGCAACAAGTAGCATTTAATTCCACGGCGAGGATCTCAGGAGGATACCGTGATACAGCCCAAGCACTTCTCGAACATCGTCGATCTCAACGTACCGTTCTCGATGCACAAGAAGCTCAAGCTCTACTCTGGCACGTCCAACCCCGAACTTGCGCAAGAGATTGCCGATACGCTCGGCGTCGAGCTGCAGGGCCTGCTCATCGAGACCTTCGCCAACGGCGAGATCTACTGCCGCTACGACGAGTCCGTGCGCGGCGCCGACGTCTTCTTCATCCAGTCCGTCGTGGGCGAGAACGTCAACAACATGCTCATGGAGGTCCTCATCGCCTGCGACGCCGCCAAGCGCGCGAGCTGCCGCACCTTCTGCGCCGTGCTTCCCCACTTTGCCTACGCCCGTCAGGACCGCAAGGCCGCCCCGCGCGAGCCCATCACCGCGCGCCTCATCGCCAACCTGCTCGAAGCCGCCGGCGTCGACAAGGTCATCGCCATCGACCTGCACCAGGGCCAGCTCCAGGGCTTCTTCGACATCCCCGTGACTCACCTCACGGCCCTGCCGCTCTTTGGCGAGTACTACCGCAGCCTGGGCCTCGACATGAACAACACCGTCGTCGTATCCCCCGACGTGGGCCGCGCCAAGGCCGCCAAGAAGCTCTCCGACATGCTCGGCTGCGAGCTGGCCATCGCGCACAAGGGTCGTCCCAAGCACAACATGGCCGAGGTCATGGCCGTCATCGGCAACATCGAGGGCAAGACCTGCATCATCAACGACGACATGATTGACACCGGCGGCACCCTCGTGGGCTCCATCAACGAGCTCAAGAAGATGGGCGCGG
>CAMPCT010000301.1 GCA_946647055.1 uncultured Atopobium sp.
GGGCTGAATCCCTCGCCGACGCTGCCCATCATGATGGGGCCATCGACGCAGGCACGTAGGGGAGAGTCCACGGGCACGCGCGCGAAGTCGAGCCAGCAGCACTCGTATCCGCAGGTAGTGGCCGCGTGGGCAAGCGGGTCGTACGAGTAGAACGTGTGCGTCATGCGTCCGTCACCCTTAGGCAGGTTGACCTCGGCCCTAAAGAAGTCGGTGCCGATCGCGTAGTACGCCCCGCCCAGCTCGTCGGTGAGCAGATTTCCCATCACCTTGGCATCGGGACCGTAGGTGCCGGTCTGCTCGATGTGGCCGTTGTGCGCGGAGACGAGAATGCACGGGTTGCCGCGCTGCTCCTCCTGCGAGAGGATCCACAGCACGTTCTGCGCCATGAAGTGGTCCCGCAGCCCGTGGCTCTTGGGGGAGTTGGCCGCCCTTCCCAGCTCATCGTTCTGGAGGAGGCAATCGACCAGGTGGAGCGCGAGGCGCGTGTCTGTGTCATCGGGTAGCGCCTCGAGCTTCTGGCGGATGCCCTCGTACGTTGCCACCACGAGGTCCCGGTCGAGGCCGTCGGGATGCTCGTCGCGCAGTTGCCCGAGGCTCTCGAGGCCTGCGGTATCAAGCCCGCAAGTGCGCAGCTCTTCAAGAAGAAGCTGGTGGCTGTGCTCGTAGTTCTGCATATCGAAGCCGTAAAACCGCAGATCCTCTCCCGGCGCGGCGGTCTCGTTGTACACGCGCATCCACGAGACGAGCTCCGCCATCTGGTCGGTGCGGTAGAGGGTGTAGTCGAGGTCGGCAACCGCCTCCTCGAGCGTCCCCTCGTTGCCATGGATGTAGCGGTTGACCAACTCGCAGCCGCCAGCATCTGCCTCCAGCGCGAAGGCGCGCACCCCGTAGCGCTCCACCAGCACCTTGAGCACGTCGAGCTTGAGCTCCTGGAACTCCCTGTTGCCGTGGGTCGCCTCGCCAAGCGCGACAACGCGCGTTCCAGCGGGGATCTCAATAGCGGAGACCTCCGCCGCGTACCGCGCGAACTCGCCTGCATCCGCGGACGGCCCCGTGCCAAAGCCGCCGAACCGCGACCAAGTGCCCCCGGCTATGACGCATGTCGCAAGGAGCCCCAACATGACAACGAGACACCCTCGTCTCTTTCCGCTTCTACTCATCGTCCTCATCTCCCGAGCCAAACAGGCCAAAGGCCACGCCCATGCAAACGCCGAGGCAGATACCCGTCCCGATGTTGTGCAGCGAGATGCCGAACGCGATGCTCATCAGGACGGTCGTGCAGGTGGTGAGGACCCACCGCTCTCGTATCTCCATGACAGCCTCCCTACGCCATCGTGCCGTTCACGATGGCGGCGTATGTGTCTTCCGGAATCATGGGGGAGCCAATCTCGGCAAGCAGCCCGGGCTCGATCGCGCCCGTCTCGGCGTACTGCCGCCCGGCTTGCCTGACCAGATCGAGCCTGGGCACGGTCACCATGGCAGCCTCCGGTGCGTTGAACATGGGCGACTCAGGAACGGTGACGATGGTGTGGTCGCTCGGGAACATCAGCTTGAACTGCGCGACCGCTGGCTCGAAGTTACGGGTGCTGTTGGGAAAGCCGCAGCCGCAGACCATGAGGTAGCGCAGGTGCGAGAAGTCCGCCTGGCCGACGTGCTCGTAGCGGTCTCCCACACGCTGCATCGCCATGCTGGAGAGCGGCAGGGTTCGGTCCATGAGCGCCTTGAGCGGCGCGGGCATGCCGTAGCAGTACAGCGGGAAGCTGAGCAGCAAGAGGTCGCTCTGCAGGATGCTCTCCAGGATGACGCGCATGTCGTCGTGGTGGACACAGGTGCCGCCGTTGCGCATGCAGGAGAAGCAGCCGCGGCAGTACTCGATGTGCTGGTCGATGACGTGAATCGTGCGGACGTCCTGCTCCGCGGCGTCGCGCATCCCCTCGATGAGGGCGCGCGTGATGTGCATGGTGTCGCTTACGTCCCGCTTGGGGCTGCCATTCAGTACGAGAATCCTCATGAGAACCTACTCCTTTCGCTTGCTGATTGGTTGTTGTCTACTGGCCGATGCCACTGCCCGTACGTGCCTCCCTCTCGTGGTAGATGCCGGCGAGAGAGGAAAGGCACGAGGCGGCCGCGAAGAAGACCACCCCCAGGAGCGTCTTGTCGTCAGCAATCTGGAACGTCGCTGCGACAAAAAGCAGCAGCGCCGCCAAGGTCGCCATCTGGTCCTTCCGTACGGTGTTGTTCTTCTCCTTCATGATTTCTGCCTCCTTTGCGTCTGGTCGCACGAGGTTTTCGGGCGTCCAAAGGTCTTTCTGCGGGATGATTCTTTCCAGTTGCTCCGCCCGTGCCCAGCTCGGGATGCGAAGCATCTCTGATCTGAGCCTTTCTGTCTCGCTTTCGCGATTCGTCCATTCCATGTGTCTTGCTCCTCAGTACGCAAAGACGCAGCGCCAGCCATGGGGCCGGCACTGCGTCTACGCGTCTCGCACGGTGGTGGTATTCGATTGCTGCTGTGGTCAGTAGCTACGTTACGTTTGCCCTGCTGGTGAGCGTTCCTCTCCTAAAGTCGACGACAAGCTCGCGCTTGCACTTGGGGCAGAAGAGCGGGAACTCGATCAGGACCGTGCCAGGCAGCACCTTGGTCCTGGTCTTCTGCCCGCAGCGGGGGCACCTGATGAACTCGCTCTGCGCGTCAGCTGCCATCCGCCCCTCCGCCACTCGTGAGCTGCCTGAAGATTGTGTCGCGGTCGAAGTCGCCCCGGTGCAGGCCCGGGATCTCCTTGTAGGCCTTGCAGATGGCGAGGCTGAACTCGGTGAAGATGGCACTCATCTGCTCGTCGGTGTAGGGGCTGTCGTCGGTCACGATGAGCGTGGCGAAGCTGAACGCCACCAGCCACAGGTCGCGGAAGTAGCAGTCGGCCTGCTCCGCGTCCATCCGGTAGATGCGCATGAGCGACGCGCGCACGAGGTCCTGCGAGAGCGCGAGCGC
>CAMPCT010000302.1 GCA_946647055.1 uncultured Atopobium sp.
CCCATGATGTTCTTGAGGTAGCGGTAGCGGCGCTCGTAGCCGCCCTCGTTGGTGAGGTTTGCCGCAGCGGACTCGCGCGTCGTGATGGGCTCGCGGTTCTCGACGCCCATGAGGCTCCAGGTGCCGCTCGAGAGGTACACGGCCCTGTCGTCACGGGCGGGGACGGCCAGCCAGGCGCTGCCGGTGTCGTGGCTGGCGACGAGCACGACCTCGGCGTCGAAGCCCACGCGCTCGGCGACCTGGGGACGCAGGTGTCCCAGCGAGGTGCCGGGCATGGTCACGGGCAGGAACATGTCGCGCGGAAGGCCGAGGCGATCGAGGAGGGCATCGTCCCAGGTGCAGGTCTGGGCGTCGAGCAGCGCCGTGGTGCTGGCGTTGGTGTACTCGTTGGCCTTGGTGCCCGTGAGGACCCAGTTGAGGTAGTCGGGCACCATGAGGAAGGTACGGGCCCGCTCGAGCGACGCATGGTCGTCGCAGGCCTGGGCGTAGAGCTGGTAGGCGGTGTTGAACTGCTGGTACTGGATGCCCGTGCGGGCGTAGTGCTCGGCAAAGGTGAGCGTGCCGGTGGCCTCGAGCGCGTCGCGCATGCCCTCGGTGCGGGCGTCGCGGTAGCCCACGCACGCACCGATGCGCTCGTCGTCCCCGTCGAGCAGGACGTAGTCGACAGCCCAGGTGTCGATGCCGATGGTCGTGGGAACGAAGCCCTGCTCGCGGGCGGCGGCGAGGCCGGCGATGACGCTCTCGGCCAGCGCGTCGATGTCCCAGCACAGGTGGCCATCGCGCTCGACGAGACCGTTCTCGAAGCGATAGACCTCCGTGAGCTCCATGCGCCCGTCGACGACCGTCCCGATGATGTGACGACCGCTCGACGCTCCGATGTCGATGGCGAGATGACAGCTTGTCATGATGCGCTCCCCCTCCAGACACAACAAAACACGCTTTCCCCACTCATGAGACTACCTGCGCAACAACTGCTTTCACATATCTAGAATGGGACATAACTTTCGAAAAATGCGCATGTATACTGAGAGGGTCAGAAGCCGTGGGAGGGAGGACCCGTGCTCACCTACACGATGGACGTGGAGGACCGCAGCCGCTGGCTCATCTCGACGCCCCCCGAGGAGGCGACGTCACAGCCCTACTTCTGCTCGGAGGTGGGCGACTTCTACGCGCGCTCGCGCTTCACGACCGCACGCGATTACAAGAACAGCTACATCGTGTTCTTCACGCTCGGCGGGTGTGGCGTCGTGCGCCAGGGCGGGCAGGAGGTGCTGCTCGAGAAGGACCACGCCCTGCTCATGGACTGCCGGACCCCACAGAGCTACGGAACGTCGTCGACCCGCCACCACTGGTACCACCTGTGGGCCCATGTGGACGGCACGGGGGTGGGGATGACGGGCGACCTGCTCGGGCTTCCCAGGCTCGTTCCCATCAAGGTTTCCCAGAAGCGCGTCCAGCCGCACTACGATGCGCTCTTCCAGCACATGCCGCAGGAGTCGATCTCGAGCCGAGCCATCACCGGCGCGGCCGTGCACTCCCTGCTCACCGAGCTGGTCGTGGCGTCACGCGAGGAGCTGAGCCAGCGTGTCGACGACCCGGTGCAGACAGCCTGCGACTTCATCTCGGCCCACTACCCCGAGGAGGTCCGTCTCCAGGACCTCGCCGAGGTGGCGTCGGTGAGCCCCAGCCACCTCATCCGCCTCTTCAAGCGGCAGACGGGCACCACGCCCCACGACTACCTGCTGCGCCATCGCATCACGCAGGCCAAGATGCTCCTCGCCGAGACCACGCTCACCAGCGCGGCCATCGCGCAGGAGGTGGGCTTTGCCTCCGAGAGCAACTTCAGCTACCGCTTCAGTAGGATGGTGGGCCAGAGCCCGCGCGCCTGGCGACAGTCCAGCCTGGGACTTTCGCGCAAGGAATGACGGGACGGAGGGAGGACGGCATGCTCTACGAAATCGGAAACAGCTCGGGAATCCACGCGGTGATTACCACCGTGGGCGCCTCGATCGCGTCGCTGTGGGTGCCCGGAAGGGATGGCTCGGCAGTCGACGTGGTCCTTGGCCTCTCGTGCGAGGACGACTACCGCGACAACCCCACCTTCATGGGCGCCTCGGTGGGACGCGTCGTGAACCGCATCGCCGGTGCGCGCTTCTCGCTCCAGGGGAGGGAGTACGAGCTCACCGCCAACGACGGGGCAAACTGCAACCACGGAGGGCGGGACTTCTGGGCCATGCGCGAATGGTCGCTCGTTGAGGCAGACGGGGACCACGTGGTGCTCTCGCTCCACTCCCCCGCCGGCGACCAGGGCTTTCCCGGCACGGTGGAAGCCACGGCAACCTATCGCGTTGACGGGGACGCCCTCGAGCTCACCTATGCGGCGGTCGCCGACGAGCCCACCCTCGTCAACATGACCAACCACGCCTACTTCAACCTCAACGGGCACGCAAGCGGGCCGGCCATGGGACATGTGCTCTCGATCGACGCGGAGGAGCGCCTCGTGAGCGACGAGACGGTCCTGCCCACAGGCGAGGTCGCCTTCGTGGCGGATACCGCCTGGGACTTCCGCGAGCCGCGTGCCATCGATGCCTCCCTGCCCACATCGGGCTTCGACACCTGCTTTGTCCTCTCGAACGAAGGCCAGCTCAGGCATGCCGCGAGGCTCGTCGGTGAGCAGAGCGGGGTCGTGATGGACCTCCTCAGCGACCAGCCGGGCATGCAGCTCTACACCGCCAACTTCACCGTCGAGGACCGTGGCAAGGACGGCGTGCGCTATCGTCCGCGCGAGGCGGTGTGCCTGGAGCCGGGCTTCTACCCAGACGCCATCCACCACCCCGAGTGGCCGCAGCCAGTCGTCACGCCCGGGAGGCCCTTCCTCTGGCGGGCGCGTTACGAGTTCTCGGTGGTGTGACGGGGTCGTGCCCGTTGCCGAGCGGGCGTGCGCGGGCCAACGGGCAACTGTTGCCCGAAGGCCCGAAACACCCC
>CAMPCT010000303.1 GCA_946647055.1 uncultured Atopobium sp.
ACCGGGTCGAGGCTGGCGAAGATGCCCACGTCGGGCACGATGGCGGGGTCGTTGAGGTCCCAGCAGTCGCAGTTGGGGCTCACGTCCATGACGAGTGACACGTGGAAGCAGGGACGCCCGTCAACGACGGCCTTGGTGTACTCGGCCATGCGCTCGTTGAGGATCGTCGATGCGGCCTCGTCGTTGGGGACGATGGCATCCTGGTTGCACACGCCGATGCAGTGGCCGCAGCCCACGCACTTGTCCTGGTCGATGCTCGCGATGCGCGGACGCTCGTCACGGTGCGAGATGGCGCCGTGGGCGCAGATGCGCGCGCAGGCCATGCAGCCGATGCAGGCATCCTCGTCGATGTGGGGCCTGCCCGCCGCATGCTGCTCCATCTTGCCGGCACGGCTGCCGCAGCCCATGCCGATGTTCTTGATGGCGCCACCAAAGCCGGTCTGGTCATGGCCCTTGAAGTGCGTGAGCGTGATGAAGACGTCGGCGTCCATGATGGCGCGGCCGATCTTTGCCACGGGGCAGTGGACGGCACCCTCGACGGGAACGTCAACGTCGTCAGTGCCCTTGAGGCCGTCGGCGACGATGACGTGGCAGCCGCAGGTGAGCGGGTTGAAGCCGTTCTCGTAGGCGGCGTCGAGGTGGCCGAGCGCGTCCTTGCGCGGCCCCACGTAGAGGGTGTTGCAGTCGGTCAGGAAGGGCCTGCCGCCATGTGCCTTGATGTAGTCGACCAGGACTTTGACGTACTGCGGGCGGATGATCGAGAGGTTGCCCGGCTCACCCAGGTGCATCTTGATGGCGACGAACTTGTTCTCGAGGTCGATCTTGCCCAGGCCGCCACGCTCGAGCACCTTCTCGAGCTTTGCCGTACGGCTCGTGCGGCTGTGCGTGAAGAGATCTGCCCAGTAGACCTTGGATGCGCTCATGCTTTCGTCCTCCCTTGTCCAGCATAGCCGGTGTTCCTCTGCTGCAATTGTACTGGGATTGCGGGCTTTGGCTGCGTGCGCGGGGTGGGTGTTTTCGCACAAACGGGCGACTTGTGCGAAGGCGCCCTCTTCCACCCCCATGTACCTGCAGGTTTGTAAACGCTTCGCACAAGCAGCCCAGTTGTGCGAAAAACCCAATCGAGACCATGGGGATGGCCTGGCATACATGGGGTGGCCCGGCTTGCACCGGGCCGACCGAGAGGCAGCGCTCACTTCGCCTGCATCTGTATAACTCCATGGTTCCAAGTGGGCAAAGAGGCCAGCAATGCATAAGGGCCCGGGCCAGCCCCCCAACCCGACAGCTGCTGCCACACAGACAGTGCAGCGCCTTTATGCATGCTTGTCAGGATTGCGTCAGTACCTTGTTTGGCAGAAGAAGAATAGTTTCTGCGATGCTCCTTCACCTGCGCCCCATGGTTGAGACTGGACGCATGGACATCATTCTTGGACATGACACGGCGCTCGACATCTGGAGGTCCGACCTCTCGAATGGCTCCGTCGTGCGAGCGGGGAGCCTGCGCGACCCAGACATCCTACGGGTCCTGCAGCCCGCTCACATACTGGGAAGGATGGCCGCGCCAGATGCGATCGCAGCGCTTGAACACACCTCACGGTATCTTTCGGTCAAGAGCATGGCCCCTCTCGCCAAAGCGCTCTCGGAGCATGGCGTCGCCCTTCCCCTCAACACGCTCGTGCCAAGCCGAGGCATGCGCCATCGCAGCAGGTTCGTAAGCTCTCGGGTGTGGGCGGGAGGATTCGATGAGGGTTCGGTCTGTCGGGTTGCCCTGTCGAACGACCCTGCGGGCTCGGGGCAGGCAGAATCCGTTCTCGTCGCGTCTCCAGAGCTCGTCTTCGTCCAGCTCGCCAGCAAACTTGATGACCTTGACCTGCTGTTGGTTGGGTTCGAGCTATGCGGCTGCTACTCCATGACGCTCGACGGCTTCGTTCGCAGGCCTCCCTTGACCACGCCGAGCAGGGTCTTCGACGTTACCCGCGGATTGCGCGGATGCAAGGGGGTGGCAAGGGCCATCCGCGTGCTGAGGTTGGTCCTACCCCAATCCCTGTCGCCCAAGGAGACCCATCTCGTCCTCATTCTCTGCCTTCCCGCCAGCCATGGGGGCTTCGCCCTGCCTCGGGCGTCCCTAAACTATCGAGTCGACTTCGACGAGGAAGGCCGCGCATTGACAGGCAGCGACTTTGCGCTGGTAGACATCGCTTGGCCACATGAGAGGGTCGGGGTCGAGTTCGACGGGCATCGCGACCACTCCACGACGGGAAAGCTCATCAAGGACGAGCTGCGCCGGAAGGCCCTCGAGCGCAGGGGATGGTCCATCACGCGCATCCGCTCCGCCCAGATGACAAACGTGACCCAGATGAAGGCGATCGTCCGGCAGCTCGCCGACGAGCTGGGGCATGGGGTGGCGCCTGCGGAGCCCAAGCTTGACAAGACGACCAGTCTCATGGCGCGGTTGGCGAGGGCCTGAAGGCCGTACGGGTTCCGACCGCGTCTCCTCCCAACCCTCTTTTTCGCACAAACGGGCATCTTGTGCGAAGGCGCCCTCTCCCACCCCCATGTACCTGCAGGCTTGTAAACGCTTCGCACAAGCAGCCCAGTTGTGCGAAAAACGCAGCGGGCGTGCGCGACTGACCCGCGCGCGAAAGAGGGGCCAGGGGGTAGTCCCCTGGCCCCTTGGGCCTGTCGCGCTGGGAGGAAGCCTACTTCTCGCCGGAGGCGCGCTTCTCCTGGTACTCCTTGACGAGCTTGTCCTGGATGTCATGCGGAACCTGCTCGTAGCCGGAGACCTCGAGCTCGAACTCGCCGGTGCCGCGGGTGAGCGAGCGCAGGCGGGTGGAGTAGTCGGTGACCTCGGCGTACGGCACGGTGGCCTCGACGGTGGTCTCGCCCGGGTTGGCGGCGCCCATGCCCTCGACGCGGCCGCGGCTGGCCGAGATGTCGCCCATCACGGCGCCGGCGTAGCTCTCGGGGACGG
>CAMPCT010000304.1 GCA_946647055.1 uncultured Atopobium sp.
CCCGTGATGGCGGAGACCTCGACGAACTCGGCGTGCGTGGTGTTGGCGATGATGCGCGCGAGGGTGGTCTTGCCCGTCCCCGCGGGCCCATACAGGATGACCGACGAGAGCACGTCATGCTCGATGGCGCGACGCAGCCACGAGCCCTCGCCCACCGCCGCCTCCTGCCCCACGAACTCGTCGAGGGTGCGGGGCCGCACGCGGACGGCGAGCGGTGCGTTCTCGTTGCGCTTGTAGCGCTCGATTTCTGAGAAAAGCGTATCCATACGGCAAACTATACTTCACCCATGGGACAAACGTCTTCCATTAGTCGTATCCTTGGAATTGCTTACAGACATCTTTCAGTGACCCGCATCTCGGGACCAGGCAAGGAGCTCATGAATGTCGGAATGCAAGGACAACGCGACGCTTGGCGTCGACCTGACGGCACTGCGCGTCGCCACGGCTCAGGAGGAGGCCCGCGCCAAGGGTGACACGCGCCGGCATCCCCTCATCGGCATCAGCTCGCACCCCGACTACGAGACGGGCGAGAAGACCCAGATCACCCAGACCTACGCGACGGCCGTCACGCTCGCGGGCGGCATCCCCGTCGCCCTCCCCTGCGAGCCCAACTCCCTCGACCTCATCATGCCCCTATTGGAGCGCATCGACGGTCTCCTGCTCACCGGGGGCGGGGACATCGACCCCGCGGCCTTTGGGGGACAGGCCTATGAGGAGTGGTCACATGCGGACGTGGCCTACGTGTGCCGCACGCGCGACGACTTCGAGGAGGCCCTCGTCAAGGCAGCCTGGGAGATGGACCTCCCCACATTGGGCATCTGCCGAGGCATGCAGGTCATGAACGTCGCCCTGGGCGGTCGCATGGTGCGCGACGTCTCCGAGCAGCGAGGCTTCGTCGCGGAGCTGCACCTCATGGAGGAGCCCTTCACGCGTCCCTGCCATCGCGTCCACATCGAGGAGGGCAGTCGGCTCGCCCAGATACTCGGCGGTTGCGACTTGGGCGTGAACTCGATTCATCACCAGGCCATCTCCACTCCCGCACCAAGGGGGACCGTCATCTGCCATGCCGTCGACGGAACGCCCGAAGGCCTCGAGTTCCCCGAGAGGACCTTCTTCCTGGGCGTGCAGTGGCACCCCGAGATCAACGGCGACAATCCCCAGCTCTTCGAGGCCTTCGTCGAGGCCGCCCGCCAACGCATGCCCCAATGAGCAAAAGGGGACGTTTCCCTTTGCGTCTGACGCAAAAGGGACGGATGTCTGAAAGCGTTCCCAACCGCCCCTGCCCTTGACCTTGCAGCTGACAGTTGAGAAAGTGCCAAAAAATCGAGCTTTTAGGAAGAATCGCGATGCGCGATTTGGAGACTTCGAATTAACGGCGGTATTTACCTGCGCAAACAGAGGCCTTGTATTTCCCGGGTGAGGAAATGACACCCTAAATCTTCCTAAAAGCTCGATTTTTTGGCATTTCGACGATTCTGGGCTGCAGACCCGTCCCTACATGAAGTAGCCACGACGCGGGAAGAGCTCGGCTGCCTCAGGGAAGAGGTGCTCGGCCAGCTGCATGAAGTAGTCGTCGGTCATCGACGAGATGAAGTCGACCGCCGTAAGGTCGGGGTCGACCTGCCACTCGTAGTGGCGCCCGTAGTGCGAGAGGAACTCGTCGAGGCGAACGATATGGTGCCTGAAGACAGGCGCCTCCTCCCTACCCGCCGCGATGTCATCGAGGATGGTCTCGTACAGGGCGTGGAAGATCGAGGCGACGTCGTCAGTGAGGTCGCCCGTGACCTCGGCATCACCATAGATGAGCTCGTAGTTCTCGCGCTTGGCGCGGCGCATCTCGGCAAAGGCCTCCTCGCTCATCTCGATGCGCGGCTTGCCCAGGCTGTGCTCGACGATGTCGGTGCCAAAGGTCGAGAGCGCCCACGAGTTGTACGCACCGCCTAGCCCGTCCGCGAAGGCGTCCGGCTCGAGCAGGTGCGCCGAGACGGCATCCTGACGATCCTTGCCCACGTAGGCGATGATGTCGGAGACGCGCACCACGCAGCCCTCGATGGTCGACGGGCGCAGGGTGCGGATCTTGGCGTCCCCGTTTGCCCAGCACTCCTCGACCGTCTGGTCGAACGCGGCAAAGTCGTGCACGTCCCCTACCTCGAGCACCTGTTGCTCGAACTCGCCGTTGTGGCACAGGACGCCATCGAGCGTCTGCAGGGCGAGGTTGCGCCCATAGAGCACGTCGAGGACGCGCACGCTCTGGACGTTGTGGAAGAACCAACGGCCCGTGCGGCTGTGGTAGACGTCATTGAGGAAGCGCTCGCCCGCATGGCCAAAGGGCGTGTGACCGATGTCGTGCCCCAGCGCGATTGCCTCCGTGAGCTTGACGTTGAGCCCCAGGGCACGCGAGATGTCACGCGCGATGCGCGCCACCAGCTGGACATGGAGGCCACGCCGCGTGAGGTCGTCGTTGGAGCGGAACGAGAACACCTGGGTCTTGCCGGCAAGCCGGTTGTAGGCGGGGATGTGACAGATCTTGTCGGAGTCACGGACGAAGGCCGGTCGCAGGACGCTCGCGCGATCGTGCTCGGGATCGCGGCGCAGCACCGCCGAGTCCGGCGTGGCAAACTCGCTCATGCGGCCGCTTGCCTGGAGCTCGCGGACGGCGGCCTCGGCCTCGGGCGAGAGCCTGTGGCCGAGATGCGGTGCGAGCGGGTTGACGGGGTGGGCCTCGCGCATGGTCGCTCCTTGCGTGACGTGGCGTTTCCCGATGACGATACCGCATGCGGGGGGAGTCTGGCGTCGGGAACGTCCACGATTCGTCCATATGGGAGCGCTTCCCACCGATTCTTCTTGACACCAATATCAATGTGATATCACAATGATACTAGTCGCGGAGAAGAGCTTCCGCGTCGTTGAAAGGAACGTACGATGAGCACCGAGAAGACGATTCATGCACCGAGCGGATGGGCCATGCT
>CAMPCT010000305.1 GCA_946647055.1 uncultured Atopobium sp.
CCCCTGCCGTCTCTGAGACAAGTGAGAACCGTCCCCAACCGTCTCGTTAGAAGTCGCGAGCGGCGTAAATGCCCTCGGACAGGCGCATCGAGGCCAGGTACAGCAGGGCGACAACCGCCGCGGCGCCAGCGAAGAGTGGCGCGGGCGTGCCCAGCGAGTTGGCCAACGCCTCGACGCTGTCAAGTATCGGCATGATCGCGTCGCGCACGGGCCCAATCGTGAGCAGCATGCACAGCAGGAACGGGATGGTGAACGCCATCCGCGCCTTGGAGATGCCCAGACGGAAGACGATGGGCATCTCGAGGGAGAGGAACGCAAGCGCGACGATGCCCGCACCAAGTGCCGTGAGCCCAATCGTGACGACACCGCGTGGGGCGGCAATCGAGCCATGGACTGCGAGAATTGCCCACTGTGCAATCACGGCCAAGACCGTTCCCACCACGGCGGTGCCCGCGGTGACCAGCGCTGCCAGTGCATAGCGGCTGCGCACCACCTGGCGGGCGGAGGTGGGGAGCGTCAGGCGGAACCGCTCCCAGTCGTTCGCCTCGTCCACGCCGAAGAGGCCGAGCGCCAGGTAAATGGTGATCATCATGACGGACATGGCTGCGACGGCCACGCCGGCAGACAGCTCGCCCTCGTCGTTCGACATCGCCACGATGGGGGTCATGATGATAAGCGTGACGAGCAGGTAGCGCAGGAAGGTACGACGGACAACGGTCCAGTCGGTGTACATGAGGGCGAGCATCTACCTCACCTCTCCCTTCACGAGGAGGACCATGACGTCGTCGATGGACGCACGGTCGCACACGTAGTCGGGGTATGCGCGGAGGAAGGCCGCGCGGTCGGGAACGAGCAGGGCATGGCTCAGGTCCTGGCGAAGGACGCGCATGTTGCCTGCCATGAGGCCGTCGGCCAGCACGCGGTCGAGCTCGGCAGAGCGCAGATGGGCGACTCCCATCTGGTCGATCGCGTCGCACTCGCAGGAAAGGACCACGCGACCATTGTCAATGAGGACCAGGTAATCGGCCAGTTTCTCGAGGTCGGTCGTGATGTGGCTCGAGATGAGGGCGCTGTGCGTGCCGTCCTCCATCCACGTGCGGATGATGTCGAGGACCTCTTCGCGCACGATGGGGTCGAGGCCCGCGGTGGGCTCGTCCAGGATGATGAGCTTGGCGCCGCTCGCAAGTACGCAGGCGAGCTGCAGCTTCATGCCCATGCCGCGCGAGAGGTCCTTGACCTTCTTGTTGGCGGATCCCGGCAGGAGCTCCATCTGGGTGGCGAGGCGCTCGAAGGTCTCCTGGCTGAAGGCCGGGAAGGCGAGGCGGTACATGGTTGCCACCTCGGAGACGCTCATAACGGTGGGGAAGGCGGTCACGGCGCTGACGAAGCCCACGTTGCTGCGCATCGTGATGGTCTCGGCGTCCGTGAGACTTGCGGTGTCGCGACCAAGGAGCTCGACCATGCCGGCATCCGTGTGAATCGTGCCCAGAATCGCCTTCATGAGCGTGGTCTTGCCGGCGCCGTTCTGACCGATGAGGCCCACGACGGATCCGCGTGGGACGTCAAGCGACACGGCGTCGAGCGTGAAGCCGTCGTAGCGCTTGGTCACGTCAATGACACGCAGGTCGCAGGGCTCTCCCCCCACATCCATGACGGGGAGGGACGAGAAGATGGTGCTCATCGCTGATCATCCTCCTCAAGAAGAAGGTCAAGCATCTCCCGAAGCTCGTCGGCGGAGACGCCGGCGGTGCGGGCGTCGGACACGGCCCTTGCGAGCGAGATCTCCACCTGGCGAAGACGCTCCTCGCGCAGCAGCTCGAGATTGTCGCCTGCCACGAAGCAGCCCTTGCCGGGGACCGTGTGGATGAAGCCTTGGGCCTCGAGGTCCTGGTAGGCACGCTTGGTGGTGATCGCGCTGATACGCAGCTGGGTGGCGAGCGATCGAATCGAGGGGAGCTGCTCTCCCTCGACGAGCGTCCCGGCGAGCACCTGCTCGCGAATCTGTGAGGCGATCTGCTCGTAGATGGGCTTGTCTGACGAGTTGGATATGACGATTTCCATGGGTGTTCCTTCCATGGCCATGCCGGCAGTCCACGGGAGCGTCCTCCCGTGACTACTGTATATACCGTACATATACGGACGTGTCAATAGACACTGTGAAAAAGGAGACGGTTGGGGACGGTTCTGATTTGTCTCAGAGACAGCCGGGGACGGACCTGATCCCAGGTCCGTCCCCGGCTGTCTCTGAGACAAATCAGAACCGTCCCCAACCGTCTCTACAGGCGGATGCCCAGGGCGACGGGGCAGTGATCGCTGCCAAAGACCTCGTCGTGGATGGATGCGCTGGTCACGCAGTCGGCGATGCCATCGCTCACCAGGAAGTAGTCGATGCGCCAGCCTGCGTTGCGCTCTCGGGCGCGCATGCGGTAGCTCCACCAGCTGTAGGCACCCTCGACGTCTGGGTGGAGGAGACGGAACGTGTCGGTGAAGCCGGCGTCGAGCAGCTTGCCAAAGCTCTCGCGCTCCTCGTCGGAGAAGCCGGCGTTACCCCGGTTGGGGCCGGGGTTCTTGAGGTCGATCTCGTTGTGTGCGACGTTGAAGTCGCCGCAGGTCACCACGGGCTTCTCGGAGGCAAGCCCGCTCAGGAAGTCGCGGTACCACCCATCCCACTCCAGGCGCACGTCGATTCGCTTGAGGCCGTCCTGCGCGTTGGGGGTGTACACGTCCACAAACCAGAAGCGGTCGAACTCGAGCGCGCAGACGCGGCCCTCGTCGTCGGCCACCGGGCAGCCCGTGTGGCGAATCACCTGCAGGGGCTGCTCGCGGCTGAACACGGCCGTGCCCGAGTAGCCCTTGCGCTCGGCGTAGCTCCAGGTCTGGTGGTAGCCCGGCAGCTCGAGGGCAAGCTGCCCCTCCTGGAGCTTGGTCTCCTGGATGGCGAAGACGTCGGCGTCGAGCGTCTCGA
>CAMPCT010000306.1 GCA_946647055.1 uncultured Atopobium sp.
GCTTACCCCCGCAGGTAGCGGTAGATGGTGACGGCAATGCGCAGGCGGAAGCGCGTGGTGGGGTCCTTGAGGTCCACGTCCAGAAGCTCAGAGATGCGTCCCAGGCGGTAGCGCATCGTGTTGGTGTGGATGAAGGTCCTCTCGGCCGCCAGCTTGGCGTTCTCACCGTAGTAGAGGTAGTTGGTGAGGCTGTCGATGAGGTCGGGCTCCCCCAGGATGGGACCCAAGGCATGCGTCATCTGGCGTTCGAGGTCCTCGCGTGGCGCCGAGAGCAGCTGGATGTGGATGAACCAGTCGTCGTAGTAGGAGATGCGTTCGAAGATGTGCAGATCGATGAGGAGCTGGTCGGTCTGGAGGGCATGCTCGTAGCTAAAGCGGAAGTCACGCAGGCCGCTCACGCGCTCGCCCACAATCACGCGCCACTTGCCGTTGTGCATCTCGCGACGTGCGCCGGCGATGGCATCGGCGATGCGCCCCTTGAACGACTTGGTGAGCTCGCCCTTGGGACTGGGCACAAAGACAATCAGTCGGTGGTTGGTGACAAACCATGGGAGATGATGGTTCTCGAGCGAGAGCCGGTCGGTGATGTAGTCCTTGACGCGGCTGAAGGCAAGCTCCTCGCCAATGGGGTCGCCCGCACGACCCGAGATGTCCTTGCGCCTCAGGATGACGCAGGCATAGGAATAGCTGAGGTTGATCCCATGGTCACCACTCTCGTGAAAGCGCTTGTAGGGCTTGGTGCACAGGTCCTCGATCCAGTGCGACTGCTCCTGCTCCTGGTTGAGAGTGTTGTCGAGCATCGCCGCGAAACTACGGGAGAAGTTGATGAGGCTCATGCGCCTCGTGAACTTGATGAGGGGGATGTCAAGGGAGTCGTAGTAGTCGATGATCTCCTTGCGCTCCTCCTCGGAAAGGTCTTCCGTGACGCAGCCAAAGTGAATGACGGCGGCCACAGACTCGCCACCAACAGCCTCAATGACCTCCTTTTGTTGTTCGAAGGTCCTGTGCACGCAGATGATGACGACACCAGGCATGACCCAACGGTCGGTCCTGAGCTCGCTCGAGGGGCATACCCACGTGGCTTCGTTGCGCAGTCCGGCCTCGGTGGCGGTCTCGACCTTGCTGTCTTGGAAGAAGCTCGTCTCGAGTAGGTCGGCAATGTTCATGAGATGACCTCCCAAGCCACAACGTCGAATCATGTACGGCGCATTGTACGCCCAACATAACAGCGGTAAGCACGTACTTATAATGGTTACTTAAAAGAAATCCAAAATGGTATACTGTCATTCTATTCGTTCAAAACAATGATTTGCAATAATCGAAATATCCTATATTTATTATCCATTATTAGTTCCCTGCTTAAGGAATCGGAAACACAAACTCGGGCCACCAATGTTGGCCTCGGCTACAAACGAAATCAACTCCGAACGGACTAGCATCCGATGGTGTTATCCGCCCTGCTCTAAGGAGCAGGCAAAAGGAAGAATCGACAAAGGAAGCAGGTGCACAATGGGTCTTGAGAAGTTCCGCGTTCGTGATGATGCCAAGTGGGGTCACCCCGAGCTTGAGGTTGCCTATGGCATGATGGGCCAGTCCGTCGGCTATGCCGAGGTCCTGCTCAACGACGACCTCACCCTCGAGGAGCGCCAGGAGTTCGCGCGCCACGCCGAGGACGGCTTCAAGGAGTTCCTGCCCGATTACGACTGGTCCCGCACGACCGAGTACCAGGCCCCCGGCTGCATCGACGAGCCGGACGCGCCGCTGGTGAAGGTTCTCGTCGCCCAGCCCAAGGGCGAGCGTCGCTACAAGAAGAACAGCCCCTGCATCCTGATCATCCCTGGCGGCGGCCTCACCACCTGCTTCCGCTTCACCGCTGCCATCGAGGAGTGGGCTGACAAGTACGGCGTGCCCGTGGCCACCCTCACCTACCGCTGCCTCACCGACGGCATCACCTACCCCGCTCCCGTCAACGACTGCGAGGCCGCTTACAACTTCCTGGCCGAGCACGCCAAGGAGCTGGGCATCTCCAAGAACA
The DNA here is from genome assembly GCA_946647055.1 of uncultured Atopobium sp. The sequence continues at coordinate 2,036 of CAMPCT010000306.1, forward strand.
AGATCATCCTGCACGGCAACTCCTCGGGTGGCCACCTGGCCCTCGCCCTCTGCCACCGTCTGAAGAAGCGCGGCATCTGCCCGCGCGGCTGCCTCGTGTGGGTGCCCATCATCGACGACCGTCCCATGTATCGCTCCAGCAAGATCAACTCCGCCTTCTGGGGTGCCTCTGACGCCGCCACCTCCGCTCGCCTGTACCTTGGCAAGCTCAACAACCAGACCGACGTGCCCGCCGAGGCGTTCCCCGGCCGTGCCACCGTCGAGGAGTGCGTTGGCCTGCCGCCCACCTTCATCCACGCGATGATGAACGACTGCGGCCTTGACCAGGCCTTCGACTACGCCTCCAAGCTTACCGCTGCTGGCGTCTACGCCGAGGTTCACGCTTGGGGCGGCTCGCAGCACTGCTCGCTCTCCACTGCCGCCAACATCCTCGACAAGGACGACCCCACGGCCGAGTACGCTCAGCTCTTCAACGCCGTGAACGACAAGGAGTTCAAGGACATGTTCGAGTACGACCTCCGTCGTCCTTGGACCGTCGAGGAGTTCAACGAGTAAGACCAGCGTTGACGAGTTTGATTCGTTGATAGCGGGGCGCCGGGGTCTCATGGCCCCGGCGCCCTTTTCATGTCATTCCAAAGGACGATGCGTACGATGAGCGACACAGACGATCTCACGATCACAAGGCTCTGCGACGAGCTCACTTCCACCATGATCAACGAGATCACGCATGATGACCTCGAGGGAGCTCGGAACGCCCTTGTCACAACCCTCGAGCGGTACCAGGACGATCTTGATGCCCTCCTGAGAGGCCCCAAGGCCTTCTACTTTCGCCGGGAGTCCCGCGAGCGCCTCTACAAGGTGGCTCGCGCCATCGCCGGGATCGAGGGGGAGATTCCCCCGTCTGACCA
>CAMPCT010000307.1 GCA_946647055.1 uncultured Atopobium sp.
CTACTCGAAGGGATACAGGAAGCCCTCGTAGGTCTGGGTGCCACCGCTGGTGTCCGTGACGGTGAGCACGGGCGAGCCATCGACGACAGAGATGTCGAGGGTGTACCCGGTGTCGACGGTGACCCCATAGAACTCGTAGACGATGTCGTCATCGTCAAGCGCGCCGATGTCATAGGGAACCCCACCGCCATCGACGAGGGCATCGCCAGAGACGACGGCGGTCTTGCCGGGGGCGATGTCGGAGTCATTGAGGTGCTCTCCCCAGGCGTCCTCGGACGTCGAGCTGATGTAGACGCAGATCAGGGGGAAGTCCGTGGAGTTCTTGAAGGTCACACCGTCCTCTGGCTTTGCGCCGCCACCGCAGGCGCAGAGCACGACGGCAAGGGCGACCGTCAACGTGGCGAAGAGTGCGTGCAAGAGGGACTTTCTCATGGCTCCTGTCCTTTCCCAAGAAGGTGTTGGCGTCACTATGACTCCTACAGTACCAGCATTCCCCGTTTTTCGGGAGGTTATGACACGGCTGGTTGGTCTAAGGGATGAAATTGAGTGGCCTTGCGCATTCTGAAAGCGCGGTACGCCTACACCTGGCTGTCCGCCGGGGCGCGCTCGACGATGAGAATCCCCAGGCTCACGAGGGTCAGCGCCACGAAGGTCATGGGTCCCACGACGGCGCCCTCGTCGCCCAGGAAGAGCAGGGACAGGATGACGCCAAAGATGGGGAGCGTGAAGGTATAGACCGACACGCGGCTCACGTCGTTGTCGCGCAGGAGGACGCTCCAGATTCCGTAAGCCACGGCAGAGACCATGACGAGCCATCCGAGGATGCCCACGGCAGCCGGGCTCGGGAGCGAGAGATGCCCACCAAGGGCGATGCCGCAGGCCAGAAGGCCGACCCCGCCCATCATGAACTGCCAGCCACAGAGGACCATGGGGTCAGAGTCCTGCGCGTACTTGCGCGTGAGGACCGAGGCGAAGGCCGACGACACGGTCGCAAGCATGACGAAGCCCTCGCCCGTGAGCGTGAAGCCCCCGCCCCCTCCCGCCACACGGCTTCCGGCGTCGGCCAAGAGGATCCCACCAAACCCGATGAGGGCGCCCACGACCTTCTGTGGCGTGAGGCGCTCCATGCGGAAGATCACGGCGGAAATGATGAGGGAGGCAAAGACGTCGATGCCCTGCGAGATGGCCCCGTTGACGCCGGTGGAGTGCGCAAGCCCGATGTAGTAGAGCAGGTACTGGCCAAAGGTCTGGAAGAGCGAGATGCGTGCCGCTGCCCAGGCGTCCCTCGCGCTGGGCAGCCTCAGGCTGTGCGTGGCGGCGGCATGGGCGAGGACGACCATGGCTCCCGCGAGGAAGAAGCGCGTTCCTGCGAAGACCAGCTGCGAGCCGGTGTCGGCGGAGCCGATTCCCATCAGCTGGTAGCCCATGCGCACGAAGGGGATGGCACTGCCCCAGAGCAGGCAGGACGTGATGGCCCCGAGTGCCAGTACCAGCGGGTTCGAGAAGTCGATGCCCTCGTGACGTGACGCCATGGCGTGCCCTAGAGGCTGCGAGCCAGTTCGAGGACGTCGTCGACGTCGGCGTCGGTCGTTGCCCACGAGCACACGAAGCGCGTGAGGAGGCGACCGTCAGGCAGCTCCTGGAAGATCTCGCAACCCGCCTCGTCGGCAAAGCGCTGCGCCACCGTGGGATCGAGGGCGAAGAACTGCTGGTTGGAGGGGGCGTCGCCATAGGCTTCGAAGCCCAGGCCGACGAGCTCCTCGCGCAGGCGGAAGGCACGCTCGTTCGCATGGCGGGCGAGACGCCAGTAGGGGGCCTCGCCCCCGTCGGCGGGCTGGTTGAAGGCCGCCTCGAACTGGACGCCTAGGAGACGTCCCTTGGCCATGAGGCCACCGCGCTCCTTGATGAGGAAGGGGAAGGCCTCCTTGAGCCCTGGGTCGGCGATGACCACGGCCTCGCCAAAGAGGAGGCCGTTCTTGGTGCCGCCGATGTAGAAGGCAGCGCAGCGGCGGGCGATGTGCTCGAGGGTGAGGCCCTTGGCTGCAGGGGAGGTGAGGGCGCTGCCCAAGCGGGCCCCGTCGAGGAAGACCTTGAGACCGTGCTCGTCGGCCCAGTCGCAGATGGCGTCAAAGCGGGCCAGGTCCCACACCCCGCCCAACTCGGTGGTGTTGGAGATGTAGATGAGTGCGGGCCTGGTCATGTGCCTGCCGGTGCCCGTCTGGTAGCGCCAGACGCGCTCCGCCTCCTCGACGGAGAGGAAGCCGTCGGCATCACGCGTGGGCAGCACCGTGCGTCCGGTCGCTGCGATGGCGCCCGTCTCGTGCGTGTTGATGTGTGCGTCAGGCGTGCAGATGACACCCTCCCAGTCGCGGAGCATGCCGCTCACGCACACGAGGTTGGTGCTCGTCCCGCCAATGGAGAACTCGATGGAAACATCCTCGCGGCCACAGGCAGCTCGAATCAGCTTGCGGGCACGTTCGCAGTGCGGGTCTCCCTCGGTGTAGCCCACATGCTGCTCGAAGTTGGTGGCGACGAGGGCCTCGAGGACCTCGGGCGCGGCGCCTTCCGAGTAGTCGTTCCTGAACATGCGCATGACGGGCCTCCTTCGATATGACAGCGGGGACTATTGTAAATGCTTCGACAAAAGGCAGACCCGACCCATTTGTTGGCGTTATCGTATGTCCATCGTTCCTAAACCGCGTCAAGGGAGACAAACCATGGAGAAGAAGGACATCGACTGGGGTAGCCTGGGATTCGCGTATACCCCCACCGACTACAGCTACGTCTCGAACTGGAAGGATGGCGCTTGGGACGAGGGCTGCCTCACCCCCGATCACACGCTCACGCTCTCCGAGTGCGCGGGCATCTTCCACTATTGCCAGGAGTGCTTCGAGGGCCTCAAGGCCTACACCACCAAGGACGGCAGCATCGTCTGCTTCCGT
>CAMPCT010000308.1 GCA_946647055.1 uncultured Atopobium sp.
GTCGAGGGACCGGGTGATCGTCACGAGACGGGACAACTTGTTACGTCCATCTCCTCCGGCCTCGTCAACCGCACGATCGACGCCCGCGAGGACCTCAAGCCCACCATCGTCTACAACGACTACCACACGGGCCAGTCGGTCCTCTCGCGCATCGAGGACGAGCTTCGCACCCTCCAAGCTGGCGACGAGTTCCGCTTCTCCGTCGCCTTCATCAACAAGGGCGGGCTCAACCTCCTCCTCATGCTCTTCGACGAGTTGCGCGAGCGCGGCGTGACGGGAAAGATCCTCACGGGTACCTACCTCGCCTTCAATGACCCGCAGGCCTTCCGCACCCTTCTCGACTATGCGGACATGATCGAGACACGCGTCTTCGACGAGACCGAGCACAACGGCCTGCACACCAAGGGCTACTACTTCCGCCATGGCTCCTTCGTGAACATCCTCGTGGGAAGCTCGAACCTCACGAACTCCGCCCTCAAGGGCAACCTCGAGTGGAACCTCGCCGTCTCATCGACTGCCGAGGGGAGCCTCGTCGACCGCTTCGAGGAAGCCTTCGACCTCGCATGGAACAGCCCCACCTCAAAGCCCCTCACCAAGGAGTTCTGCTCCAGTTACGAGCGTTATCGCAACGAGATCCGCTCACAGGGCGTCGTGCCCATCGCGGCCGTCAAGACAGGCCCCATCGAACCAAATGCGATGCAGGCAGAGGCCCTAGGAAACCTCGCCCTCTGCCGCGACGAGGGCAAGCCGCGAGCTCTGGTCATCTCTGCCACGGGCACCGGCAAGACCTATCTCGCAGCGCTTGACGTCAAGCAGGCGGAGCCAGACCGCGTGCTTTTCGTCGTTCACCGCGAGCGCATCGCAGCAGCAGCGAAGGAGAGCTTCGAGCGCGTGTTGGGCGATCGCTACACCTACGGCCTCTTTGGGGGCGGTCATCGTGACCGGGAAGCCACCTGCCTCTTCTCAACGGTCCAGACACTCTCGCGTCTCGACAACCTCACCCAGTTCGCGCCTGACGAGTTCGACTACATCATCTTCGATGAGGTCCATAGGGCTGGAGCCGAAAGCTACCAGAACCTGTTCGCCTACTTCGAGCCCACGTTTCTCCTGGGTATGAGCGCCACCCCCGAGCGCAGTGACGCCTTCGACATCTTCGAGATGTTCGACCACGTCGTCGCCTATGAGATACGCCTGCAGGGCGCCCTCGAGAACCACCTGGTCACACCCTTCCAGTACTTTGGCGTCTCCACACTTGATGACACCGACTCCGATCTGCGCACGCGCAAGGACTACGAGTTCGAGGCCGAGGAGATCGCCCGCCAGTCACGCAAGTACGGCTACTCCGGCCCACGTCTCAAGGGACTCATCTTCTGCTCGCGTCTCGAGGAGTGCGAGGCGGTTTCCCAAAGGCTTAACGAGCTCGGCTATCGGACGGTTGCCCTGACCGGGGCCGCGTCCGATACCACACGCGAGGAGGCGATGGTTCGCCTCGAGCAGAGCGAGCAGGAAGGAGCCCTCGACTACATCCTCACCGTTGACATCTTCAACGAGGGCATCGACATCCCAACCGTCAACCAGGTGGTCATGGTCCGTCCCACAGAGTCCGCCATCGTCTTTGTTCAGCAGCTCGGTCGAGGCCTTCGCACCTGCAGCGAGAAGGAGTACGTGACGATCATCGACTTCGTCGGCAACTACTCCAAGAACTACAACATCCCCATCGCGCTCAACGGCAATCGCACATTGCAGAAGGAGGAGCTCAGGCACCTCGTCGCTGCCAACGGCTCGCACATTCCCGGCACTACCACCATCCAGTTTGACCAAGTGGCACGGCAACGCGTCCTCAAGAGCATCAACGAGACCAACTTCAGCAAGGCATCGTTCTTCAGGAACGCCTACACGCAGCTCAAGCGCAGGCTTGGCCGCATTCCCAGACTCGAGGAGTTCCGCGAGTGGGGCGAGGCGAGCCCCTACCTCATCCTCAACCCCAAGAGCCCCTTTGGCAGCTACCATGCCTTCCTCGCCAAGCACGAGGACTCGTACGACGTTGAGTTCTCGGATACGCAGGCGAAGGCCCTACGTTTCGTGTCTTGCGAGCTGGCCGATGGCAAGCGCCCCAGTGACCTCATCGCCATCCGCAATCTCATGGAGGGGCCAACGAGCGTGGACGAACTGACCCAGCGCATCCGTACATGGGACAAGGTCGCAGGCATCCCAGACTTCAACCTTGATCTCATCGCCGAGGCACGCTCCGCAGCCAACGTCCTCTGCCTCGACTTCTTCGTCTCGGCAGCAAGAGGGAAGCTCATGGCAATATGCGAGCGTCTCGATGGGAATGGCATCATACGACCGACCGGAGAGTTCGCAGAGGCCTGCAAAGATGTCGAGTTCTGTAATCAGCTGAACGAGGTCATCGACTTCGGCCTCAAGACCTGCAGGCTCGAGCATGGAAGTCCGTTCCTACGCAGTCGCCTCAACGTGGACGACCGCTACTCCCGCAAGGACGCCTGCAGGCTCCTGTGCTGGGACAGGAACGAGGAAGGCACCATCAACGGCTACACGTTCCGCGGGAGCGACTGGGTCATCTTCGTCACGTACAACAAAGCTGCAGACATAGCCCAGACGACCCAGTACCACGATCACTTCGTCACGCGCGACCAGTTCACTTGGTACTCCCAGAGTAACCGCAGCCTGCAGAGCAAGGACTACGAGAAGCTCTCGACCTTTGACCCGTCATCGCAGCGCATCCACCTCTTCGTGAAGAAGGAGGACTCCGAGGGCACCGACCACTACTACCTGGGCACCATTCGCCCCCAGGTAGACAAGATCACCGAGGAGCGCCAGCCCGATGGTAGGGGTGGAACGCTACCCATCCTTCGCGTGCCCATGCTCCTCGACCGCGAGGTTGGCATGGAGACCTACCACTACCTGCGCAACTAGG
>CAMPCT010000309.1 GCA_946647055.1 uncultured Atopobium sp.
GTACATCATCACGCGGATGTGGTCCCCGCTGTGAGCATAGTTGCGGTGGGTGTCGAGTCGCATGGGATGACAAATCCGTCATGCGAAGGTACGTCCACCAGCCCTGAAAGCCCGTTATAGCAAGTAGCCTATTCCATGTACAAGTCCATGGAATAGCTCGTCCGAGACTCCTCGGGGACGTCCGTCCGAGGGATACCGGGGCCGTCGCCCGGCTCCTCCCCTCCACCCCCTCGTTCTCTCGTCCCGCTCACCCATGACAGCGTGTCATGGGTGTCGCGTGCGGGGGAGCCCCCGCGCCCCTAGGATTGGCATGACCCCTTGTACATAGAGAACCCGTCCCAGGGAGGCCCATGCCCAGACCCGTCCAGCTCCACGTCATGCTCTCCGAGGAGGAGATGTCCTCGCTGCGCTCGCTCGCCAACTTGCTCGGGACCACCGTCTCGGACACGGTGCGCCTCCTCGCACGCGCCGGCGCGACGGCGCCCATGGGCGCGGCCGCCGGCGTCCTCGTCCTGGACCGCAGGACCCTCGCCGCCTACGTCCGCAACGTGCGCTCGCTCGGCCACCTCCTCAACCAGTCGACCCACGCCCTGAACGCGATCGCCAAGGCGGTGCGCGAGTCTGGCGTGGACGCCCTCGACCTCGCCGAGGCGATGGAGGGCGTGACGTACGGGCTCGACGAGGTGAGGAGGGACGCGGCCGAGGTCCGGCGCCAGGCCGCGGAGCTCACCGGCATGCCGGTCGTCTTCGGGGAGTAGCCGTGCCGCTCGTCAAGCCGATCTCCGGGCACACAAAGCTCGGCGCCGCACAACGCTACCTCGAGAAGGAGGGCCGCGCACTCGCAAGGGACTTCCTCAACCTCGACGCGCCCATGGCTTGCATCGGCGAGGACGGCCTCCCCGAGTACCGCGAGTACGACTGGGCGTCAATCATGGACGAGACCCGAGAAAAACTGGGCAATGACAGCCCGTTTAAGGGCAGGAAGGCACGCACCTACAAGCATTATGTCTTCTCCCCCGACCCGAGGGACGCAGTGAGCCTCTCACAGCTCCGGTCTGTCACCATGTCATGGGTGGAGGAGAACTTCGGCGACTACGAGGTCGCCATCGTCTACCACGACGACAACGAGCATCGCGTGCCACACGCCCACGTCATCGTCAACAACACGAACCTCGTGACAGGCAGGCGCCTGCAGGACCCCGACCCCAGGGCGCTCAAGAGGTCCGCCCAGAGGATCGCCGGGGAGATGGGACTCTCCCGGTTCTCGGACAGGCCGGGAAGAGCGAGCGAGAGGGACTCCGACGTCTACATGAGGCGCCACGTCGACCGCCCGGAGGCAGAGTACGGCGGCCGCGGCGAGTACTCTTGGGTGGCGGACATACGCGCCCGGGTCGACGTAGCGAGGAGCCTCTCCCGCAGCCCCGAAGACTTCCAGGGTGCCCTCAGGGAGATGGGCGTCAACGTCCGCGTCTCCGCGAGAAGGGCAGACGACTGGGTCTACTCACTGGCGGGGACACCGTCCAGGCAGGTGAGCGGCTCCAGGCTCGGGGCGTCCTACACGAGGCGCGAGGTGACGAGGTGGATCGCCAACCCGAGCAGGCTGAGGCCGGGCCCGGTCACGTCGAGAAACGTGAGGTCGATAGCGTCGGGCGCCATCGAGGGGAGGAACCTCAGGGAGCTCAACCGCCTCGCCGAGGCCATGAGCACGATCTCCCGAGGCGGCTTCAGGAGCCTCGCCGCCATTGACTCGGCCATCTCCAAGCTTGAGAGGATGCCCAACCGCGATGCGAGCGTGGCAAAACTCGAGCGCGTGAGGGAGTACTGCGCGGAGCACTCGATACTCCCGGAGAGATCGAAGTCGCGCGCCGGCATGCGACGCGCAGACGGCCCAACAAGCGCGAGGGACACGCACGGGCACTCCCTGGGCAGTGGCGACTCCGCGCGCCAGGCGACCGTGCCCGAGGCGACGCGAGACGGGAGGGGCGAGCGATGAAGGTCACCGTGCACTACGAGGACGGGTCGGTGGAGACGTTCGACACCAACGCCCTGACCACCACGAGCCCACTCGGCATGGGAAACGCGCTAACCGACTTCCGGGTGGCGATGGACGATGGCCTTTGGATCGAGGTGAGCTGGTACCGGGTGCCGCAGGGTCCCACCGAGGACGGTGCGCTCCCCCTGGCCCAGCGCTCGCCCGGGTGCCGCGTCCACGTGCTCTCGGACGCGGAGGTCGCGCAAGCGCGCTCGATAGAGATCGACGGCAGGGTGCAGTGGCTCAGGATCGGCCCCGACCTCTGCGACGTCTCGCAGCTCGACGAGACCACCGACCTGCTCTGCGGCCTCTCCAAGGGCTCCTCATGCATCGCCGCGCGCGTCGCGAACATGCACGACGCGATCATGGGGATGCTCGGGCCCAATGGGTCGCATGAGGAGGACAGGGAGCGCCTGTACGCGATGCTCGGCATGACGGAGGCCAGCTACGAATATGTGTCCGCCCTAGCTGCTAACGTCTATGGTGACGAGGACTCTTTCTAGGGAGCGTGTGAGATGGGCGTGGCCAAGCGTGTTCTGGGTGCGATAGGCAAGTTCTGCCTTGCGTGGATGAGGTTCGTGGCAAGAGTCATCCTGCTGTTCTGGCATTACGGGGGCTAGCGATGAGCATGGGTTTCGGGTTCAGGGCCAAGCTCGAGGAGAGCGACGGAAAGGTGGCGGCCTACAGCTATAGGACCTATAACCTCAGCTGCGAAGAGGGAAGACAGGAGGTTTGGGGCTGCCGAGCTGGACGGCGTCTTATGGGTCGCCAATGATGGAGACGACCTCTCGTGCGAGGTCGAACGCTACAGCAGGTTCGCCCCCGAGCAGAGCCCACTCGATCTGAATCGCGTGGCTGTAGTAGCTCAGGATGGTTTGGGATGCGCTGCCATGCCCAC
>CAMPCT010000310.1 GCA_946647055.1 uncultured Atopobium sp.
CCCGCACTTCTGTCCCCAGGCCGATGGAAACCGCCTTTCACACAGCCAAATCATCTCATGGCGCCGCCCAAACCCTGGCTCCTACTCCCACCAGGCGATGGCGCGGATGGGCGCGCCGTCGGACCCGGCGACCTTGATAGGCATCAGCGCGACCCAGAACAGGCCATCGGGGCACTCGTCCAGGTGGCAGAGGTTCTCGACGTTCACCAGGTCCCTCCCCGAGAACAGCCGCCTGTGCTTGGTCATGTTTGCGTCGTCCACGCGGTCGATGCTCGGCAGGTCAAAGCCGATGCCCTTCCAGTGGCCCGCCACGATCCGGTCAATCAGCGCATCGTCCATGAGGGGGAGGTCGCCAAAGTAGGCCTCGCTTCCCCACCGGCTGGCCCAACCAAGGTCGAACAGCAGGAAGTCGGCATCGTCCGCCAGACTTCCGTAGCGCTCGAGCCGCTCGCAGGCGATGAGCCCGCCCTCGGGGATGTCCCGGCAGTCGACGACGATCGCACGGCCCACGAACTGGCTCGCCGGCAGCTGGTCGAGCGTGGTCCCACCCGTCACGGCATGTGCCGGTGGGTCCATGTGCGTACCCGTGTGCGAGTCGACCGTGATCATGGCCTCGCGGAACCCGTCCACGTCGACGGACGCATACTGCCGGATGGTCGGCTGGTCGACGCCGGGAAACATCGGGATGTCCTCGGTGATCGTGTGCGTCAGGTCGATGAACCTCATGGTCTCCCCTTCCCTCGCGGGCAGCCGCGTCAGCCCCATGCGTCACATGCGACGGAACGTCCCATCATACGGCATCCCTCCGCATGATGACGCTAGGAGGGAGCTGGATCGCGTTGCGATGCCGAGCGTCCGACGGGGTGACCGGACGCGCCACCACCCGCCCATTTGTCACCCGCTGGTTGACATCGGCCGGACGGACCTCACATATGATAACGGCGACAGGAAGGAGTCGTCGAAGGGCGGAGAGCATGGAAGCCATCAACGTGTCCACGACCATCACGCAAGCCGAGGTCTATCGCCACGGATGCACCGTCACCTGCGTGGGCGAGGCCACGCTTGTCCTGGGCGAGAACCGCCTGGTCATAGGGGGTCTGCCCGACGGGCTCGACGAGGGGAGCATCTCCCTGCGCATGCCTGCGGGGATTCGCCAGGGACAGGTTCGCCTGTTGCACGCCGACACCTATGAGGTGGACGAGGGGGACGACGAGCTGCGCGGTCTCTGCGAGAAGGTCGACGAGCTCGACCGCCGCATCGAGAACAGGGAGCTCGAGCTCGAGGCGTGGAAGGGTATCGCCGCAAATGCCCCTGGCCCCACATCGCTCGAGTACCTCGAGCGCCTGCCCGAGAAGCTCGACGAACTGACCCGAGGGCTTGCCGACCTGCGCCGCGAGCGTCGGGACGTGGCGAGGCGACGCGACAACCTCCGCGAGGCCCTGCTGCGGCCGCGTCTGCAGGTGGACGTCGACTCGCAGCTCGAGGGGAGCCTGCCGCTCGAGCTGCGGTGCCGCTCCGGCCAAGCCGGCTGGCGGCCCGCATACGATGTGCTCGTCGACAAGGTGGGCGACCCGCTCAGGATGCGCCTCAAGGGCGAGGTGTGGCAACAGACCGGCATCGACTGGCACGACGTGACCCTGCGCCTGAGCACCGGTACCTCGACGGTCTCCCACGACCTGCCCCGCTTCTTCCCGCGCTACCTGAGCAGGTACGTGCCGGCACGGCGGGGCAGCTACGCAAAGGCTGCCATGGGCTCCGCCCCTAGCGCGATGCCCAGCCCCTTGATGAAGTCGACGAGAATGGCAGACGACACCCTGGGGGCCACGGGATTCGCCTTCGAGGAGCTTGCCGCCCCCGAGGCCATGGTCGAGGAGCAGGCCACGGTGACCACCTACGAGCTGGTGGGCCCACAGACGTTGCCCAGCGGGATGGACGAGCAGACGCTGACCGTCATGACGCGCGAGCTGGCGGCGACCTACCTGCTCTACACCTACCCCCGCAAGGAGGAGGCCGCCTACCTGGTGGCCCGCCTCGAGGAGGAGCCCTCGCCCGAGGTCCTCGAGCAGCCGCTCTCCGTCTACCTCGAGGGATCGTACGCCGGTGCCATACGCATCGGCCGCACCGATGACGAGGAGGGCTACGAGCTGCCGCTCGGGCGGGATGACCGCGTGAGGGTGCGACGCGCCGAGGACACCCGGCACTCCAGGCGCCTCCTTGGCGGCAAGGTGACCGACGAGCACAAGATCGACATCCTCGTTGAGGGCCGACGGCCCGAGGTCGCCCAGCTGGTGGTGCTCGAGCAGGTGCCGGTCTCGCGCGACAAGGACATCGAGGTCGTCGTGCGCGAGACGTCCGACGCCTCCTATGACGCGGACCGTGGCGAGCTGCGCTGGACCGCAGAGCTTGGCCCGGACGCCCGCCTCTCATGGACCGTCGCCTACGCGGTGTCGCACGCGAAGGACGTACGGGTGCAGTCCGAGGAGCGCAGGCAGGCAGGAGGCAACCCCTCTGGAAGCGGGTTGCCCTTCTGCCCGACCTGCGGTGCGCGGCTGCCACATGACACGACCTTCTGCCCCAGCTGTGGCTCTGTCGTCAGGTAGCGAAGGGGTGTGTTGCGTGCCCAACACGTCTTTGTCAGCCGCGGCCAGACCCACCTCACAGGCGTAAGGTACGTCAGGCCGTGTGGCAGTTGAATCGGCTTTACGCACGTCCCGTATCGAAAAGGCAGTTTTGGCGTTTTCGATACGGGACGTGCGTACGAGTCACCCGCAAATGGAGCTGAGAAACAGCGGCCTGCCGGTTGCGACGGCCCATTTTTCGCACCGAAGCGAAAAATGGGCTGCTACTGAAGCCAAGACCACCCCATAAACCAGCGCGAGGACCCTTACTTGGCCTCCGAAAAGGCGAATGCCTGACGCAGCCA
>CAMPCT010000311.1 GCA_946647055.1 uncultured Atopobium sp.
ACCGCGATCTTGCCATGCACGACGTCCGAGGCCGCCGCCACGTCGCCCATGTCCATGGCCTCGACGCACCAGCCGGCACCGTCGGGAATCTGCGCATACCAGCTGGCGCCATCCTCGAGCTTCCAGCACAGCCAGGAGAGGCCGTAGCTCTCGCCGTCCGACTCGCAGTCGAGGCTCGTGTAGAGGTCGTACTCGTCCTGGTCGATGATGAAGAGCGCAAGGACCGGGTTGTCGTTGGCGTCCACCACGCTGGCGTAGGGCATCGTGTCGCCCTCCTCGCTGACGTAGTCAACCACATACCCGCTCGCGGCGTCGAGGGAAACGACCGCGGTGCGACCATCGGGCAGAGGCACGCGGCTCTCCTGCCAAGTGACCTCGGCGGCCGGGGCGGGCTCGGAGGCCGGGGCGGACTCGCCACCGCCAGACCCCTTGCCACAGGCCATGAGGGCGACGGCGCAGACGAGAACGAGCGTGAACGCCATCACGCGATGGACGGCTTTGGAGTTAGGGCTGGAAGCGCTCATGAAAACCTCTTTCTCGCGGGAACACCCCCCAAGTATGACCGACCTTTCAGCAATCTTGCGAGAAGAATGACGATTTCCCAGCCATACCTAGGCCGTGGCGCCACTTCCCAGCGCGAGCATGACCTGAGCCACGAAGGCGCCTCCCTCGGCACCCGTCGTAAGCTGCCCGTCATGGCGGTGGGCGAACTCCTCCAAGATGCGCAGGCCCCAGCCATGTTCGCCCACGCCCGGACGACCAGCGCCCGACCGCCGTGCGGCAGCTCCCCTTGCGGCACCGTTCTCGACGCGAATGACGAGGTATCCGCCGTGCGAGCTGGCAGCCACGCGCACCCAGCGCTTGCCCTCGGGCGCACCTGACGCCGCCTCGATGGCGTTGTCCAGCATGTTCGAGAAGACCGCGCACAAATCGAGCGCGGGGAGGGGCACGTCACGGGGCAGGTCGATCGAGCTCTCGAGCGTCACGCCCGCTGCCTGCGCCGCCTGGTCCTTGAGCTCCATGAGCATGTTGACGGCGCTGTGCTCGCACCAGCGCCGGGTCGGAGACACCCGCAGGCGCGTCGTCTCCACAAGGTGCTCCAGGCCCTCCCGGTCGCCGGCGCGCACAAGGTCCTCGAGGCCGTCGAGCCCGGCCACCATGTCCTCGCGCACGCGGCTGGCCTCGGTGGCCTCGGCCTCGAGACGCTCGGCGTAGGCGCGTCGGTCGGCATACAGCGACTCCGCCGCACGGGCACGCTCCGCCGCGACGTCGGCGTCGTGCGCGTCGCGGAGCATCCTGAAGAGCACGGGGAGAAGAACCGCCCCGGCAATGGAGCAGCCCACGCTCACCACGCGGATGACCAGCGGGCTATACGGCCTGTTGGCGAGGAAGACGGCGCAGGCGGCAATGACCGCATAGGCAGCGAGGTAGAAGAACCGGGCGAACGCGTATGATCCGCGCAGGGCAAGGCCATGGGGCTCCTGGAGGAGGAGCGGGGCCATCTCGGCAGGAGCGTCGTCCCCATCGCCGGGAACGACCGCCGCGTCGAGCATCGTCGAGGCCTCCTCCGCCTCGTGCCTCAGGGCCCCGACCAACGTCAGCGCCTGACCCTGCTCGCTGCCGGAAGCCAGCTCGGAGATGACGCCCAGCTGGTTGCGGATGTCGTGCCGCAGCATCGCCGAGAGCTCGATGGAACGCTCCAGCGCGGCATAGCGCTCCAGGAAGCCGTCGGCCAGGTGCATGTTGGCCTCCGCGGCGATGTCAGCGGAGGCCTTGTCGATGGACGCCTGCACGTCGCGCATCAGGAAGGCGGTGGACGCCACGCCAAGCACGCTGACCAGAATCCCCACGGTGGTGTACGAGTCCTTCCAAAGACCCGGGAGGAACATGGTCCTCACGCAGCAGACTTGCAGGATGCCCAGGATGAGGGGGAAGACCGCGACGATGAGGCTCGTCCTCGTTGCCCCGCTGCCCATGACGAAGCGCTTGCAGAGGGGTCCCATCACAAGCGCGACGAGCAACGTGAGCACGTTGAACAACGTCTGCAACATGATGTGTATCGGCAGATGGGCGTAGGCGTTTGCGTTGGAGATCAGGTCGGTGCCCGTGAGCGCGACCCACAGCATTCCCACGGGGACCTCGGCCGAGGAGAGGATCACGAACACCACCGACACGGCGATGATGCGACGGAAGAGCGGCCCATCGCTTCCCACCACGATGGCGCCAAGGACAAAGGGGATCATGACCCACCCGAGCGAGCCGTCGACGAACGTCCTCAGGAGCCGCGAGATGATGATGCCGGCGACCTGGGCGCCCCAAAAGATGCGCTTGTCGCGCACGGGAAGGACCAGGCCAAACGCGATGGTCGCGCAGATGTCGCCCGTGAGCCCGACAAGGTTGACGATGATCGACTCGTACATGCGGCTCCTCTCGTGCTGAGGAGTTAATTGCCGGCCTTTCCGGACTAGGATACCCCCGCTGCCTGGCCAAGGGCGAGCGTCGCCTGGACGGCGAGTTCGGAAATGACGCCCAGTTGGTTGCGGATGTCGTGCCTGATCATGGAGGAGAGCTCGATCGAGCGCTCGAGGGGGACGTAGCGCTCGACAAAGCCGTCGGCCGCGCGCGTGATGGCCTGGGTGGCGAAGTCGGCGGCGGCCTTGTCGACCGACGACTGGACGTCGCGGATGAGCAGGACGGTCGACGCGAGGCTCATCAGACAGGCCACCGTGCCCGCGACGAAGATCGGCACGCCCCACTGGTTCGAGGTGATCATGCTCCTGACGCCGCACATGATGAGGGCGCCGTGGAGGAAGGGCAGGACCGCGACGATGGCGCTTGTCCGCGTGGAGCCCCGCATTCCCATGAAACGCCTGGTGAGGGGGCTCACGGCCAACGCGACGAGAATGATGGTGGTGCAGA
>CAMPCT010000312.1 GCA_946647055.1 uncultured Atopobium sp.
TGCGGGCGGCCTCCTCCTCGGCGGCCTTGCGGGCGGCCTCCTCCTCGGCGGCCTTCTGGGCTGCGGCTTCTTCCTCTTCCTTCTTCTTGGCCTCTTCCTCTTCCTTCTTCTTGGCCTCTTCCTCTTCCCGCTTCTTGCGCTCCTCTTCCTCGCGCTTTGACCGCTCCTCGTCGGTCTCGGTCGCGGTGGTGTTGGAGAACTTCCACTCGGAGTTGTTCTTGTAGCGAGGGGTTTCGGCCAGCGGGAACTCGGTTGCCGGGGCATCGCCGAGGATCTTCTGGACGAAGCGGCCGAAGATGGGCACCGAGGTGTCGCTCGGGTGAGCCTCGACACCCCACTTGGTCACCATGCGCTCCTGGCGGTATCCCGTCCAGACGGCGACGGAGACGGTGGGGGTGTAGCCGCAGAACCAGAGGTCGCGGGCATTCTCGGTGGTGCCTGTCTTGCCGGCGATGGGCTGCGGGATGTGGCAGTAGTTGTAGACGACGGTGCCGGTGGCGCCGCTGTGGTCGACGACGCCCCGGAGCACCTGCGTTGCGGCGTATGCCACCTCGGGGGTGATTGCACGCGTGGGGTTGTCGGTGTGCTCGTAGACGACGTTGCCGTTGCGGTCGAGGATCTTGGTGATGGCGATGGCGTCGCGGTGGATGCCGCCCGTGGCGAGCGTGGCGTAGGCCTCGGCCATCTGCACGGGCGGCGTGCCGATGGTGCCCAGGGTGATGGAGCTGTAGGCGGGGATGTCCACCGAGATGCCCATGGCGTGGGCCGTGCCCACGATGTTCTCGGCACCCACGACCTCGGCGACCTGGACGTAGCCGGTGTTCGAGGAGACCTCGGTGGCGCGGGCGAGCGTGACGTTGCCGTAGTTGGCGTTGGCGTAGTTCTGGACCTTCCAGGTGGGCGTGACCTGAAGCGGCGAGTTGCAGTTGAGGACCACGTTGGGGTTCATGCCCTGCGAGATAGCGGTGACGAGCGTGATCATCTTGAAGCTCGAGCCCGGCTGCCTGCGCGCCTGGGTGGCGAGGTTGAACTGGTCGCGCTCGAAGTCGCGGCCGCCCACCATGGCCCTGATGTATCCGGTGGCGGGGTCGACCGCCACGAGGGCGCTCTCGAGCTCGTCATCGCCCAGCTCGGCGAGCTGCTCGTTCACGGCCTCCTCGGCAGCGCGCTGCCATTCGGGGTCGATAGTGGTGTAGATCTGCAGGCCACCGCGGAAGATGGTCTCCTGCTCGAAGTCCTCCTCGAGCAGCGCCTTGACGTAGTTGGTCCAGTAGGGGTACGTGCCGTTGCCCTCCATGACCGACTCGCCGAGGTTGAGGTTGAGCTCCTCGGCAAAGGCGGCGTCGTGCTCCTCCTGGGTGATGTCACCAGCGGTGAGCATGCGATCGAGGACGATGTTGCGCCTCCAGACGGCAAGGTCGGGGTTGGCGGTGGGGTCATAGGACGACGGGGACTGCGGGAGGCCGGCGAGCAGCGCTGCCTCGGCGAGGGAGAGCTCGGACGCGTGCTTGTTGAAGTAGGTCCGGGCTGCGGCCTCGATGCCATAGGCTCCATGGCCGTAGTAGATGGTGTTGAGGTACATGAGCAGGATCTGGTCCTTGGTGTAGACCTTCTCGAGCTCGATGGCGATGTATGCCTCGCGGACCTTCCTCTTGAGGCTCTGCTCGAACTGCTCGTCGGACAGGACGGTGTTTCTCACCAGCTGTTGGGTGATGGTCGACGCGCCCTCGTGGCCGCCGGACAGGATGGCGAACGCCGCGCGCGCGATGCCCTGGACGTCGACGCCGTTGTGCTGGTAGAAGCGGATGTCCTCGGTGTCGATGGTGCCCTGGATGACGTAGGGGGAGATCTCCTCCATGGTGACGGAGCGTCGGTTCTGGAGGTAGAACTCGGCGATGACGTTGCCGTCGGCGTCATAGACCTGCGTGGGCTCGGCGACGAGGTAGGCGTCGGCCGAGGCGTAGTCTGGCAGGTCCTGGAGCCAGAGCTCGACGAGCGAGCCAAGCGAGAGCGCCAGGGCGAGCCCGAGCAGGGCAAGAAAGCCAAAAGCACCGACGATGCTGAACGCAACAATGTGGGTCTTGGAGTGCTGGCGTGCCCTCCGCGTGCGAATACCCATGCGACCTCCCGGTTCGTGACCTTGCGGCCAGTTCAGTCAACATACCATTATCCTTCAAGACGGGCTGGCACGTGCCGAGGGCGCGGGAAGTGTGCAGAGAACGCGCAGATATTTGCCAGGAATGGCATTGTTGTGGCGTGATGAGGGGCTTTTCGCTGGTCTTTGTTGGGATATCTTCCGAAACCCGTGGTAGTGGAGTATCATTCTGAAGGTTATAGACGCGGGACTCCCCGCGATGCGAGATAGGAGACGCACATGTCCGGACACTCTAAGTGGGCAACCACAAAGCACAAGAAGGCGGCAATCGACGCAAAGCGCTCGTCGCTCTTCTCCAAGCTTTCGCGTAACATCACCGTCGCCGCCAAGGTTGGCGGGGACCCCAACCCCGACAACAACGCCTCCCTCGCCGCCGCGGTCCAGCGCGCCCGCATGGTCTCCATGCCCAACGCCAAGATCAAGGCCGCCATCGACAAGGCCTTCGGCTCCGGATCCGACGCCGCGGTCTACTCCGAGATCTCCTATGAGGGCTATGGCCCCGCCGGCGTTGCCTTCTACGTCGAGTGCCTCACCGACAACAAGAACCGCACCGCCGCCGACGTCCGTTCCGCCTTCTCGCACTCCGGTGGCAACCTGGGCACCTCTGGCTCGGTCGCCTTCCAGTTCGAGCGCAAGGGCACCATCGCCGTCGACAAGGTCATCAAGAGCGACGACAAGAAGGTCGCCGACCGTCCCAACGCGGTTGACGAGGACGAGTTCATGATGGCCGTTGCCGAGGCCGGTGGCGACGACTACGAGG
>CAMPCT010000313.1 GCA_946647055.1 uncultured Atopobium sp.
CCAGCGCTTCGCCTACCCGCCCGAGACCATGCTCTCGCACGAGTTCTACGAGACGCATCCCGAGGAGTTCTTCGACTTCTATCGCGAGAAGATGATCGCCCTCTGGGCCAAGCCCAACCGCGCCCACGAGAAGCTCGCCGAGCTCGAGGAGCAGGGAAAGCTGCTCGCAGTGGTGACGCAGAACATCGACGGCCTGCACCAGATGGCTGGGTCCAAGAACGTGCTCGAGCTCCATGGCAGCGTCCATCGCAACGTCTGCCAGAAGTGCTACAGCTCCTACTCGGCAGAGTGGGTCATGCAGACCGAGGGCGTACCCACCTGCCCCGTCTGCGGCGGTCGTGTGAAGCCCGACGTGGTGCTCTACGGCGAGTCGCTCGACGACTGGGTCATGAGGGAGTCGATCAAGGCAATTTCCTCCTGTGACCTGCTCATCATTGGTGGCACCTCGCTCGTGGTGTGGCCGGCGGCAGGCCTGGTGCAGTACTTCCGTGGGGACAGGCTCGTCATCTGCAACCTCGAGCCCACGCCGCAGGACTCCCTGGCCGACGTCGTGCTGGCGTGCGACATCGCCAAGGCCTTCGACTTCTGACGTTTCGCGGCGACCCGCTTTTGTGGCGCAGGCCGACGCGTGCCTTGCTACAATCGAACGAGGGTCACCACCGGCACCTGAAACGCGCAACAGAAGGGACCTGCCCATATGCTTCGCGACAACTACGAGACCTGGAAGTGCGCAGACCACGACGTGTCGCTATCGCGTCCGCGCATCATGGGAGTGCTCAACGTCACGCCCGACTCCTTCTCCGACGGCGGCGAGAACCTCGACGCCAAGGACGCGGTCCGTCGCGGCCTCGAGATGCTCGACCAGGGAGCCGACATCATCGACGTCGGGGGCGAGTCGACGCGTCCGGGCTTCACGCCCGTCACCCCCGAGGAGGAGGCGGCGCGCATAGTTCCCGTCGTCCGCGAGCTGGTCGCCGCGGGCGCGGTGGTCTCGGTGGACACGCGCCACGTCGACGTCGCCAAGATCTGCGCGCGCCTGGGTGCCGCGATCATCAATGACGTCACCGGCTTCACCGACCCTGAGATGGTCGAGATGGCCGCCGAGACCGAGGTCGGCTGCGTCATCATGCATGCCGGCGAGGTCGCGCCGCGAGCGACGAGGCGCTCGGTCACCCTCGACGAGCAGGTCCAGCGTCAGCGTGCCAAGGACGATGACAAGCCCGAGGAGGACGAAGCGGCAGACGAGGTCTCCAAGGGCAAGGAGGCGGGTCCCAAGCTCCCCGTGAGCGACCACCTCGAGGAGGTCATGGAGCGCTCCGCCCGCGGCATCGCCAATCCCACGTTCAAGCTGTCCTCGGGCAACCGTCAGTTCACCCTGCCCGACGAGGGCCCCATCATGCGTCAGGTCATGGGCTTCCTGGGCGACCAGGCACGCACGCTCATGCGCGCGGGCGTCGCGCACGAGCGCATCTGCATCGATCCCGGCGCCGGGTTTGGCAAGCAGGCCGACGAGGACGTCGTCATCCAGCGAGCCACCCAGAAGATGGTCTCGATGGGCTACCCCGTCATGTGCGCCATCTCGCGCAAGCGCTTCATCGGGGCGATCTCGGGCATTCACGAGGCGGAGGCGCGCGACATCGCGACCATCGGCGCAGCAATCGCCGCCGCCGAGGCGGGGGCCCGCATCCTGCGCGTCCATGACGTCGCGGGCCTTGCCCAGGCGCTCGCCGGCTACTGGGCGGTGCGGCACCCCGACCCGCGCCGCGCGTTCGTCGCGCTCGGCTCCAACGTGGGCGACCGTCTCGCCTATCTGGGGAAGGCGGTCGCGCTCATCAACCAGATCCCGCTCACCTGCGTGGTGGGGGTCAGCCATGCCTACGAGTCCGACCCCGCCTATGGCATCGCCACCAAGGTGGCCAACTGCGTGGTCGAGATTCGCTCCGAGCTGGCCCCGATGGTCCTGCTCGACTCCCTGCTCGAGGTCGAGAACCAGCTCGGGCGCCAGCGTCCGGTCGGCATGGACGGGCATGGCCCGCGCACCATCGACTGCGACCTCGTCTGGATGGAGGGCGAGACCCACGCGGGCAGCCGCCTGAGCCTTCCGCATCCGGGGCTGGGGGAGCGGGACTTCGTGCTCGTGCCCATGGAGGACCTCATGCACGACCCCAAGCGCTTCCTCACGCACTCCGGCGTCACCGTGGTGCCCGACGAGGAGCGCGTCGGTCGCATCCGGTCTGACCTCGGGGAGGTCACGTGGCAGTGAGGCGCGAGTTCGACCTGCGGACCTCGTGTGCGATGTCGCAGGTCGTGGGGTTGCCGCTCGTCTGCTCGCTGGGCGCCTCCGACGCCGTCCCGGGCTCCCTCGTGCGCTGGCCCTCGGGTGTCGTCATGGCAGACGGCTCTCCCTGCATCGCCACGCTGGGAATCTCCGTGCGCTACGAGGGAGGTCTTGTCGCCACGCTGGAGGTCGTCTCGGGTGACTCTTGCCTGGTGGGCTCCGGGCAGATCGAGGCGACCATCCGTGCGCGCGTCTCCGCGTGGGAGAAGGCGCTCACGCCTCGTACGGCACCGCTCTCGCCGGTGCTGGGGGAGCTCTTCGACCGCATCTGGCTCATGGGCGACGAGGTCGACGCCCTCCTGCCCGACGGCCAGCCCTTCGCACGCGGCAGGCTTGCGGGTCTCGACCTGTGGGGGCGCGTGACGGTCGTCGTCGACGGGCGCGAGCTCGAGCTTGCCCCCGAGCAGGCGAGGCTTGCTCCCGTGAGCCGCTAGCCGCATCTTGAACAGGGAGGTCACCGTGCACGACTACATGCTCGGGCTCTACGAGAAGGCCCTCCCGCCCCAGCTCACCTGGCGCGAGCGTCTCACCGCCGCGGGCGAGACCGGCTTTGACTACCTCGAGATCTC
>CAMPCT010000314.1 GCA_946647055.1 uncultured Atopobium sp.
CCTATCGAAAAGCCCTCGAGCATCCACCGACGTGGCTTTCCATCACGCTCTAGGCTACCTGATGCCTCCTGAACGCTCTCATGGCGAGCGGCGTGAGCGCCACGAGCATCGCGCCGTAGAGGACTGCCAGCGCCGTGGGCAGATCCATCACCACTGGTCCCAACGCATAGCTCACCATGTTCCTGAACGACCAGTTCATCCCGGAGAGGGGCGTGAGCACGGCCAGCTTGACAAGCGGCGTAATGAACATGGCGAACATCCCCAGGAACACTACCGCCATTGGAATGACGGCGACAGGCATGGCGGAGCGAAGTCTCGCCGAGAGAAGCAGCGTGAGCGCCGTCATGCCAAGCGAGATCAGGTAGCCCAGCAGCAGCGCGCGCAGGAGCGCACCGCCCATAGTGAACGCATAGGGGTTCGAGAAGTCCGCGATCTGGAGCGGCAGCCCCCATCCGTCCGGCCCGCATACGGCCACGTTGATGCCGACCAGCACCGCAGCGCAGAACCACCAGTAGGCTGTTGCAAAGACGAGCGCAGCAAGCACCTTGGCGATTGGCAAGGCACGCTTGCCGAGCAAGGTAGGCAGGACGACGGCGGCGGTACGCGTCTGGTACTCTCCCGCGAACACGCCCGAAAGCGCGATGCACAGCGCCACGATGGCAAGCCCCAGGAAGCTCGCATAGTCGAAGGAGTTCTCCCACGCGCCCGCGTAGCCGTACTCCGTGGGCCACGCGACCTGCGACGCCTTCTCCAACCAGTAGTCGCGCTCCGCCTGCGTGTAGGGCACATTCATGAGACCCAGGTCTAGGTCGAGCTCGAGGCGCGCGCGTGCGCCTTCCCGCAGGCTCGTCGCCTGGGGGACGGCGGCTTCCAGGGCATTCTCGAGCTTGTCGTAGTAGTCGTCGCAGACCAGCGCGTAGGTCGCGTGGTAGAAGTCCGCGCCGTAGGTTGCGATGACCTCCTCGCCGGACAGGTGCTCCATCTCCTCGTTCTGCGCACGCAGCTCCCGCGCCCGTTCGAGCGCGGCCACGTCCTGAGCCATGCGCTCGTCGGTGAGGGTGCCCGCGTGGGCGTCCGCCCAGTCGTGGAATGCCTGCTGCGCCGCGAACCCTTCCATCCGTTTGCCTGATGCGTAGTCGTTCGTGACTGCCGACGCGAGGTTCAGTACCGCCATGCCCGACACAAGCACCAGCGTGAGCGCACAGGCAATCATGCCGGAACGGTTGCCCAGGATCTTCCTGAGCTCGAATCGTATGAGGTTTCCCATCTTAGCCGCTCCTATCGGTTGCCCGCGTCGCGGAACACGAGCAGGTAGAGGTCTTCCAGTGTTGGCTCCACGGCGACGGCACCTTCCATCGGGGGCCGGTCGGCCACCACGCGCACGACCGCATGGCCGTCTGGGGCGTATCGCACGTTGGCAACCTGCATGGTAGATGACATCTCCTCGGCCCGATGGGCGGGCACGTGGCACTCCCACACCTTGCCCGCGGCCTGCTTGACCACCTGCTCGGGCGTACCGTCGAGCACGAACGAGCCCTGCCGCATCACGAGGATGCGGTTCGCGATGAACTCCACGTCGCTCACGATGTGGGTGGAGAGGATCACGACCTTGTCCTGCGCGAAGCCGGCGATGAGGTTGCGGAAGCGAACGCGCTCCTTGGGGTCGAGGCCCGCCGTGGGCTCGTCGAGCACGAGGATCGACGGGTCGTTGATCATGGCCTGGGCGATGCCGAGGCGCTGCCGCATGCCGCCTGAGAAGGTCTTCACCTTGCGCCGCGCGTCGTCGGCCAGGCCCACCTCCTCGAGGAGCTCCATGCTGCGCGCGCGGCCGTCTCTGCTGGTGAAGCCCTTGAGCGTCGCCATGTAGCGCATGAAGTCGAGCGCCGTGAAGTCCGGGTAGTAGCCGAAGTCCTGCGGCAGGTAGCCGAGCAGCGCCCGGTATTCGTCGCCCATCTCGGCCGCGTCACGCCCGTCGAGCAGGATCTGCCCGCCCGTGGGTCGCAGCACGTCGCACACCATGCGCATGAGCGTGGTCTTTCCCGCGCCGTTGGCGCCAAGCAGTCCCGTGACGCCTGGCCCGAGCTTCGCCGACACGCGGTCCACGGCGATCCTCGCCCCGAACTGCTTGGTCAGTCGGTCCAATGTGAGTTCCATATTGCCAATCCTTGTCTAGTTGTAGGTCCTTGCCAGATGCGGGGAGAAGGCGTCGAGGCCTTCGTGTGCTGCCCGCAGGGTCATCACGACCTCGCGCGCGAGCCATGCGAGGTCCGCGACCGCGGCCGACGCCCACGAGGCGATCGACGCGTGCGCGTAGAGGTCCGGCACCGTACTCGCGAGCGCCATGAGCGCCACCGAACACGCGACCGCCAGAGCGACGCAGAGCGCAGGCGCGGCGGCCGGGGACGCCTTGCGCAGCGCCATGAGGGAGCCCGCGCAGGAGAGGAAGAACGGCGGGCAGGCCCAGAGCGCCACGTCGAAGGCGGAGGCCTCGACGGCCGGGGCAGTCGCGCCCACCATGAGGGCGACCGCCAGCGCCGACGAGCATCCCAGCACGATGAGGCGCGCAACCAGCACGCTGGCCGTGTCGTGGGCACACGCGTATTCCAGCTCCACCACCCGGTGCAGCTTGCTCGCGTGCACGGCGGGCACGCCCACGAGCACGCACACCGCCGAGAGGATCCCGATGCAGACCCTCGTCGATCCCGCGTCGCCGGCCGCATACGCCAGCACGCACATGAGAGCAACGAGCGCCGCCTGCGCCGCCCACGTCCACGCGGGGATGTAGCGCACCTGGGACGCGACGAACCCGGCCGTTCCCATGCGCCGGGACTGCACCCTTCGAATCCGGGCATCCTCGGCGACCATCGCGGCGACGAGAGCGTCTGTCGTCTCAGGGGCAACCTCAT
>CAMPCT010000315.1 GCA_946647055.1 uncultured Atopobium sp.
TTGGTGAACGCGCCCGTGACGACCTTCGCCGCGGCCTGGGACGCCACCTCCGCGCCCTTGACGAGCGCGGTCGACATGACGTTGCCGATGGCGACGGCCTTCGCCGACACGCCGCCCTGGAACGACTGGGAGAACTTCGAGCTACCGCTCTTGCCCGCATCGGAGAGCGCCGAGTCGAGCGCGCCCTTGTCCATCTTCGGGACCACCTGCAGGTAGCCCCTCGCGATTACCGCGTCAGCCATCCGCTCCCTCCTTCCTGAACGCCGCGAGCTTCGCGTCGTAGCCCTCGGCGTCCACGGGCGCGGCGGTCGAGAACCTCGCCACGTCGCCCGGGCGCGCCATGGGCTCGTAATCCTGCGCGAACAGCGCGCCGATCATGTCGGCGACGTTCGCGATCATGTGCACCTCGGGCGACCACCTCGCCTTGGGGACGGTCGCCCGGAGCACCTCGCTGTCGTTGGGGAGGTGGCGCAGGAAGAGCGCCACGGCGTCCCACCCGATGGTGGACGGCACGTCGCGCAGCCTCACGCGCCACCTGCTGAAAAGGTCGTAGTCGAGGGCGTCGCCGTTCGACCTCAGCACCTCGGCGACGCTTACGATTCCCCCACGGTGATGCCGCTGCCCTCCGCGAGCGCGTTGAACAGCTCCATGTAGCCCATGTCGCTGAGCGGCTCGTTCTCCAGCTCGGGGCACAGCCCGAGGATGAACTTGCGCACGGCGCGCAGCTTGTCTGGGAGCTTCATCTTGCCGAGGTTGGGGATGGACGAGACCTGCTCCGCGTTGAGGTTGCGCAGGCGCGGCAGCTCGTAGGCCGCGCCGTCGGCGCCCTCGACCGTGAACGGCACGGGCTTGGTGATGGTGAAGTCGGCCATGCTACGCTCCCGTCGTAGTGGTGGTCGTCGTGGTGGCCGTGGACACGGGGGCGAGCTTCTTGAAGTAGCCGCCTATCGTCTCGTCGTAGAGCGCGTCGAAGTTAACCGTGTCGATGATGAGGCTGCCGCGCGTGTGCGTGCCGAACGTGATCTCGCGCGGCACGCAGTTCGGGTAGACGTAGCGCACGAGCGACTTCGGCTCGCCGTCGGCGTCGTTGTGCAGCTCGTCGACCACGACCACCCACGAGTCGGTCGTGCCGTCGAACACGGCGTTGCCGTCGGCGTCCACCTTCTCGGCGCCGTAGCGCAGGCGGTCGGCCGCCACCGAGTTGTCGATGATGGGCACGGAGAGCGAGGCGGAGGGGGTGCCGGGCGCGCTGAGCACGTCCTTGCCGCCCCAGTCCTTGGCCGGGTCGCTCTTGCCCAGGTTCACGGCGGGCGTGATGCCGTCCTCGGACACGCGCACGGTCTCGTAGCCCTCGAGCGCGGCGTCGGAAGTCGTGGGGATGGCGGGGCTGGACGACGCCAGCGCCACCGAGAAGTAGGTCTCGTCATTCGGTCGCCCGAAGGTCGCGAGGCCCGTGTTGTTCGTTGCCATTTTTCCCTCCTTAAGGGGTCAGCGCGCTACCAGAGCGCGTCCATCGTGAAAGCCGACTGGAACCAGTGGTGCGAGCCGTCGTAGCCGAGCGCCACGGGCTCGGAGTAGCCGGACATGTTGCCGTTCGCGCGCATCGCGTCGCACACGGCGCGCGCCAGCTCCTCGGCGTCGGCGTAGGTCGATGCCCACGACTGCACGGCGAACTCGGGGTGCCGCTCGTCGAGCGACGAGCTGCCGCCGATGGGGTCCACCAGCACGAACGCCGCGGGCCGCGTGGCGGGGGCCTGCGTGGACACGGGCACGTCGAGCGCGCCCGCGAGGTGGCTGACCACCTCCTCTAGAACTGAGCGCATGCGATCACCTCGATTTCGCGATGGTGTTGTGGATTGAGTTGTCGTACGCGCCCAGCTCGGACATGCAGACCACCTTGCCGATGGCGGTGTGGTCGGCCACGTCGACGAACGAGCCGTACGGCGGCACGGCGGGCGTGCCGTTGAACTTCACGTCCTGCACGGTGCCGTTCTGCACCTTTAGCGGCACGCGGTCGCCCGCCCGCAGGCCGAAGTTGGCGTTCGCCGCCGCCGCTATGGGCTCGACAGCCGACCTGAGCGCCGACTGCATGCCGCCCGACTTGAACACCTGCTCGATGCCGCTGGGGATGATGGTGACGCCGTAGATTCCGCTAGCCATCGCGCACCCCCGCCCTCACGGTCATGTCGTAGGGGTTCGCGTTGAGCCTGGGGCCGTGCGTCGGCGCGCCCGCCACGTGCAGCTCGCGCCCGCGCACGGTCACCTTGGCGCCGCGCATCTCGAGCGCGCAGTCGTGCCTGAACGAGAGCGTGTAGACGCTCCTGATGCCGTGCGGGCGCGTGTGCTGCTGGTCGTCGTCGGTGGATTCCGAGACGAGCACGTGCGGCACCTCGACGGGCTCGGCCCACGCGTCCACCTCGTTGCCGAAGCGGTCGCGCGCGCCCGCCTGCGCGACGGCCACGAGGACGGTCTCGCCGTCCATGACCCGCCGCACGTCACTCACCCCCGAGCCACGAGCCGAAGCCGATGGACGACCCCAGCCCGAGCATCTTGCGCTCGGAGGGGAGCAGGTTGAAGCCCCCCGCCGTGTCGCGGTACGTGAACGACTCCTGGAACCCGTTGGCGGTCTGCTGGAAGCTGTCCACCCCCATGCCGGCCATCGGGCTCGCGTCGATGCGCTTGACCAGCTCTATGCTCACGTACCTGAGCGCGTCGAGCTGGCCCGCGTCCTCGGGGTCGAGCTTGTCGCCCATCTGCACGTCGAGCCACGTGGCCGCGCGCTCGAGCCATGCCGCGAGCCGCTCGGATGACATGTCGGTGTCGTATATGGCGAGGTACTCGCCTGCGGTCGCGTAGCTCATGTGGTTACTCCTTGGGTTTCGC
>CAMPCT010000316.1 GCA_946647055.1 uncultured Atopobium sp.
TCGTTGTCGCCGCGGGCGCGCTCGGCGATGCCACACGAGCAGGACCCGGCGGCATAGGTGTCGTACTTCTTGAGCCAGTGCGAGAGGTGCTCGACGTCGGCCGTGACGCTCTCCTGGCGGATGGCGTGCTCGACGGGGATGACGTGCATGCCGATGCCCGCCCCGCCCATGGGGACGAGCGGCGTCGCCAGCTTGAGCGGCAGGAATGCCGAGCGCTCGAAGAAGGTGGCGATCTCGGGGTGCTCCTCGACCTGCCTCTGGTTCATGACCGTGAACTCCGCGGAGCCCGGCACGAAGAGCGGCAGCACGTAGCGCTTGCGGTGGTCGGGGTTCCTGCCGTCGAGGTTCTCCCAGTTGTACTCGATGATGCCCTTGCGGCAGAGGTCGTCGAGGACCGACTGGACGCGCTCCTCGTCCCAGCCGGTGCCCGCCACGACCTCCTCGAAGAACTCGGGGACGCGGCGCTTCATGTGGGCGCAGAGCTCGGCCTCCTCCTCGGTCATGACGCTCGCGAGGCCCCAGTAGTCGGGGTCGTCCTGGCCGATCTTCACGAGGAGGCGGTTGGTGACCTTCTGGGCGGTCTTGAGCACGCCGGGCTTGAGGGGCTCGTGGGAGGCGGGGCCTGGCTCGTTGGGGTCGGCAGGCTTGTAGTGGACCACGGCGTCGTTCTCGGTGAAGTGCTCCGGTGCGATGACGCGCAGGGGTTCCCCGTTGTGGGGGTTCGTCACGCCGTCGGGCAGGACGTTGCGCGCCGCGATCTCGTCCTCGGTGAGACGTGCCCCCATGGCCGCCCGGCGCTCCTCGACGGTGGCGCCGCCATAGGGTCGCGTGACCTTGTTCTGGACCACGTGGCGCGGCAGCGCCTCGCGCGTGCCCTTGGGTTCCGACGAGGACGTGGGGGTGTAGCCGTCAAGGACCTGGCCGTTCGTGCTCTCCGACATGCTCGTTCCCTTCTCCGACAACGCCGCCTACCGGGGTGTCCGCCCTACTTGCGCCACTCGTGCACGTGGCGCACGAGCCAGTCGTACCACTCGTCCATGCCCTCGCCCGTCTTCGCGCAGATGGGAATCACGTGCGCCTTGGGATTGCGGAGGCGCACGTTCTTCTCGAAGCGCACGAGGTCGAAGTCGAAGTGCTGGAGCACGTCGACCTTGTTCACGAGCACGACGTCGCAGACCTCGAACATGAGCGGGTACTTGAGGGGCTTGTCGTCGCCCTCGGGCACCGAGAGGATCATGGCGTTGGCCGAGGCGCCGGTGTCGAACTCGGCCGGGCACACGAGGTTGCCGACGTTTTCGAGGAAGACGAGCTCGGGGTCGTCGGAGGCGTCGCCGTCGACCGCCTTTGCGTCGGCGTTGGGGAGGACGGAGCTCTCGAGGATGGCCATGCGCAGGTCGTCGAGGCCCTGGCGGGTCATCGACGCGTCGAGGTGGCACATGCCGCCGGTGTGCAGCTGCACGACGGGGATGCCGGTCGCGGCGATGGCGCGCGCGTCGACGTCGGAGTCGATGTCGGCCTCCATGACGGCCATGTCGATCGAGTCGCGCAGGGCCTCGATGGTGCGCAGGAGCATGGTGGTCTTGCCCGACCCGGGCGAGCTCATGACGTTGAGCAGGAAGGTGCCCCGCGAGCGCAGGGTGCGCCTGAGCTGGTCGGCCTCCTCCTCGTTGGCGTCGAGCACGCCACGCTTGACCTCGATGACCCTGACCTCGTCCATGGTGGCTCCTCTCACTTGTCTGGGTGTCGCCTGAAAGTATAGATGAGGGGAGCGGCCGGCCCACCAACCATTCGGGGGTATACCCCCAGTGGTTATTGGGATATGACGTACGCCGGGCGTCCACCGGTGCCGGTCGTGGTACCCTCTGCGCAGGAATTCGCGCGAGAGGGGAGTGGCCATGTCATTCACGGCTGATGACGTGCGCGGCAGGATCTGTGTCATCTTCGACTTCGACGGCACCATCGCCGACACCATGTCCAGGATCTGCGCGAAGGCGCGTGAGATCCTCCTCGAGTACGGTCTCACCGACGAGGAGATCGGCGACATCCGTCGTATCGTGGGCCCGCCCTTCCCGCAGGCGTTCTCCATCATCTACGGACTCTCCGAGGAGCAGGCGGCCGAGATCGCGGCCAAGTACCGCCGCTCCTACAAGGACGGACTTGGCGTGGAGGCCTGGCCGTGCTTCGACGGCATCCCCGAGGCCCTCATCAAGCTGCGCTCCGAGGGCTGCGAGCTGGCTGTCGCCTCGTCGAAGGGCCAGTACCTCATCGACCAGGCGATTGACGACAACGCCATCAGACACCTGTTCACGGCCATCGAGGGCAAGCGCTCCGACGCGGAGAACGACAAGGTGAAGGCCATCCGGCACGTCATCGAGACGGTTTCGGGGAAGCTCGAGGGGGAGGGCCAGCCCCCGCTCGTGCTCGATGACTGCGTGATGGTAGGCGATCGCTTCTACGACGTCGAGGCGGCCGAGGCCGTGGGCATCCCCTGCATTGGCGTGACTTGGGGCGGCACCTGCGAGCGCGAGGAGCTGGAAACCGCGGGTGCGGCCGTCATCGTGGACACTCCCGAGCAGCTGGTTCGCGCCCTCCTGTAATTGTCCACTAAGGGAGTATCCCCTAATGGACAAAGCGTCCCGCGACGGCGAGGCGGATGACCTCGTAGGCACCGTCGTAGATGCCCAGACGGTCGGCCTCCTCGATGCGGTCGCACATCTGCGCGACGATGCCGCGGTCAGTCTGCATGGAGTCGATCATGGCGAGCACCTCGGGGGTCTCGTCGATCTCGTAGGTGCCGTCGCCCACCTCGGCGGCGCGGATGGCACCCCAGGCCTCGTGTCCGCCCACGCGATGGATCATGAGCTTGGGAACGGGGTAGA
>CAMPCT010000317.1 GCA_946647055.1 uncultured Atopobium sp.
GCGCGGAGATGCGCTCGAGCTCGGTGGTCTGGCGCTCCATGACCTCGTTGAGGTCATTGCGCTGGCGGTCGAGCTGGCCCTGGAGGCTGGAGAGCTGGTGCTCGCGCTTGTCGAGGCTCTCGTTGCGGCGGTCGAGCGACTCCTCGCGCTGCATGATGCGGGACTCGAGGGAGCGCAGCTCGCCCTTGCGCTGCTTCTCCTCGGCCTCGGAAGCCTGCTTGAGCTGGAGGATCTCCTCCTTGGCCTCGAGGATGGCCTCCTTCTTGGCACCCTCGGCATTGCGACGTGCCTCGGACTCGATCTGTTCGGCGCGGTTGTTGGCCTCATCCAGCTTGGCCTGGGCGCTCGCGAGCATGGACGAGCCCTGGGCCCGTGCCATGAGCGTCGCGATGACGGCACCCACGACCAGGCAGATGATGCCTGTGATGATGGCTGCGGTGTTCATGTGCGGCTCCTACGTTAGAGTGCGTTCCATTGTCGATGTAGTTCAGGAGACCGACAGGCCAATGAGGCCTGACGGAACCCGCCATCTGAGTGGCCGCTCTGCTGTCGCACGCGCAATGCGACGTTTGGTAGGGCAACACGCAAAAGAAAGAACGTCGGCCGCGATGCAGCAGACGGGGAAAACCCAAATGACACAACCAATCCTATGAATAGCTAGCCCCTCTGTCAAACAAACGAAGCGCACGTGAGCAGCCCAAATGTTGCCGTTCACAGAGAAAACGTTATTAGATGCTGTCATACGGTGCATGAGGCGCGGGGATGGCTGTCACTCCTGCTCGGAAAGGTATCGGGAGACGGCGCGCGTGGCGTCCCCAAGCGAGAAGCCGCGCCCCGCAAGGAAGCGGACGAGCTTGGGGTACGCGTTCTTGCTGGGAACGCGGCGCGTGCACACAAGCTGGTAGGCACGGTCTGCCTCGGAGTCGTCACCAAGGTACTCCAGGGGCCAGCCGGGCACATCTGCGACCTCGATGCCACGACGCGAGAGCTCTCTGGCGATGCGTGCCGTCCCCCACCCCGAGGCGACCTTGGTGCGAATGAAGACGTCTGCAAAACGCAGGTCGTCGACAAGGCCACTCGAAGACGCGCGCTCGACGACGTGGTCGACGCACGAGGGGGTGTAGCCATCCTCTGCGAGCTTTGCGCGAATCTCTGCCTGTGAGTAGTCCCTGCGATCCACGAGACGGGCGACGCGACTCATGGCGCACTCCTCGCTGACGGACTTGAGGTGGAAGAGGAGCTCAGCGCGAGATGCTGGGGGTATCAGCAGGCCTTCGAGACGATTGTCGAGCGCCTTGAGGACCGACACGGGAACGGAGATGCGTTCGCTCCCCTCCCCTGCTTGGATGACGAGGGTCCCTCGAGGGCGACGCCCCCCGAGGGCGACCTTGTCACGCTCGGGGAGCTCGATTTCCCACGTGAAGTCCATGCGAGCTACTGGATGATGTCGACGGGAGCATCAGTTGCGAGGTCGACGGGAATGCCCACGGGCTCGTCGTCGAAGTCGAGGCCACAGGCGACGCGGACCTTGCCCTCGATGATGGAGCAGAGCTCGGGGTTGGTGCGCAGGAACTCCTTGGCAGCCTCGCGGCCCTGCCCGAGGCGCTCGGTCTCATAGGTGTACCAGGCGCCGGACTTGTTGACGATCTCATACTCGACGGCCATGTCGAGGATGGAGCCTTCCTTGGAGATGCCGGAGCCGTACATGATGTCGAACTCGGCCTGCTTGAAGGGAGGGGCGACCTTGTTCTTGACGATCTTGACACGGACGCGACTGCCGACGACCTCACCGTTGTCCTTGATGTTGTCGACGCGGCGGATGTCCATGCGCACCGAGGCGAAGAACTTGAGCGCGCGGCCACCGGGGGTGGTCTCGGGGTTGCCGAACATGACGCCGATCTTCTCACGCAGCTGGTTGATGAAGATGCAGGTGGTGTTGGACTTGGAGAGCGAGCCGGCGAGCTTGCGGAGCGCCTGGCTCATGAGACGGGCTTGGAGGCCGACCGTGGTGTCTCCGATCTCGCCCTCGATCTCTGCTCGGGGAACGAGTGCGGCGACGGAGTCGATGACGACGACGTCGATGGCACCGGAGCGGACGAGCATGTCGCAGATCTCGAGTGCCTGCTCGCCGGTGTCGGGCTGGGAGATGAGGACCTCGTCGATGTCGACGCCAATGCGTGCGGCATAGCCTGGGTCGAGCGCATGCTCTGCGTCGATGAACGCGACGACGCCGCCGAGGGCCTGTGCCTCGGCCAGGATCTCGAGCGAGAGCGTGGTCTTGCCCGAGGACTCGGGACCGTAAATCTCGACGATGCGGCCACGGGGAACGCCGCCGATGCCGAGGGCGGCGTCGAGCGCGACCGAACCCGTGGGGATGGCCTCGACCTCGATGTTTGCCCCCTCGTCACCAAAGCGCATGATGGCGCCCTTGCCAAAGCGCTTCTCGATCTCCTTGGTGGTGGAGTCGATCACCTTGTCACGGTCCTCGCCGTAGGTACGAGGCTTGATCTCTCGTGAGAACTGCTTGCTCTTTGCCATGGT
Organism: uncultured Atopobium sp.; assembly: GCA_946647055.1. Next base: position 2,542 of record CAMPCT010000317.1, read on the forward strand.
ACTCCCCTCTGTTCGTCTTCTCTAGGGTAACCGAACACCCGTTCGTGGTCAATACCCAAGATGATAGTACGAGGGGACATCTGACAAACGTAAGTGAGCGCGCAGACCATATCGTGGCAGGATCCAAACACATGCCGGAGCACCAAGGCCCGCTACCAGCACGAAGGACGTGACCCAAGAACGCGTCGCATCTCGCGTGTTAGGGAGACGACGTTTCGAGAATCCATGCGGAGCACAAGAATGGCTGGATGGGCCTAGGAGGACGCGACCTCCCGAACGCCTTCCACCAGCAGGTTCAG
>CAMPCT010000318.1 GCA_946647055.1 uncultured Atopobium sp.
TCTAGCCTGTGGCCCAGGGGAGGGTATGGCCCCGGGTTCGACGGCTCGCCACACCTTGGCATGGCCCGCGCGATGCTCTTAGCCCCACTTGCCGGAGCGCTGCATCTCTCGATGCGCTCCTTGTGCGGCCAGGCGGGCATGGGCTTCCTCGAGCGTCATCGCGCTCTTCCAGATGTTGCATGATCTGTGCGCTGGTCCAGTGTTCTCGCGCGACAGCGGGTTGCCGCCGCGCGACACGGGAATCTTCTCGTCGACCTCGAAGCTCAGCGGGTGCCCGCTCGGCAGCGAGTAGTCGATGGCCCTGCCGCAGATCTGGCAGGGAAGCCCCTGTGACTTCCACCAGCGCCTGAGGGTTCTCCTTGCGTGGCCGTTGGAGACGCGCACGTTGCTCTTGGCCATGGCCGCAGGCCCCTTCGCATTGAAATGAGGGAAGCCCCCGGAGGTGAATCCGAGGGCTTCCCTGCGCTGTCGTGGCGCCCCGGGCGTGCGTCGTCTGGAAGGAAGTGGGGACGCTCGCCGCCTTCGGGGCAAGCATATCTTTATCACACCAAATGGCTTTCAGCGACTGTCACCAACTGTCAACTTTTGCCAACGCTCGCGACGAGGCCCTCTGCGTCCACCCATTCCAGGGCGGACTTTCGGAGCCTGTAGACCGAGGACAGCGACATGTGCAGCTCGTACGCAATGTCCTGCCACTCGTTCCCCTCGCGGTAGTGGAGCTGCAGCGCAAGCGCCGCCATCGAGCCGAACGTGGTGCACACCGAGCCTGTGACCTTTCTTTCGAGCTGCAGCACCCGCTTGCATCGGTCTATCCCCTCCTGCAGCCAGGGCTCGTCCTGCATTGCGGCGATGGCCTGCGTGGCCGTTGGGTCGCCCGATCCAGACGGATGGGCCGTCTTCGTCCCGTTGGACTTTGGCAGCCTGAGTGCGTCCCTGCGCCGCTCGAGCTGCTCAAGCTCCCTCGCGCAGTCTGCCGCCCACTCGTAGAAGTCCGATGCGGTCAATGGCCCACCACCTTCTGTCGAAAACTTTTCAACATTTCCATTGTGCCACTGTTCCTCGATAAGAAGACGGCTCTGCGACGCTTGCGTGCAGGGCCGCGCTGTTCAGCCATTCCCCATGCCCTCGCCGAGCGACCATGAAGTTCCCGCCTTCGGGTGGCTGGTCAGGTGCCAGCCGTTGCAGTGCGGGCAAAGGTAGACCCAGAGCTGGGGAGCGCCGAGGGCCATGCGCCTGTCGGCGATCTGCTGCGCCATCCTCAGCGTGGCGTACCGCGCCTTGCGGCCGCACTCCTGGTGGCCGCGCCTGCCCGCCTTGGCGGTGACCGCATCGTCGCGGCGCCTGCGCCGTCGCTCGCGGTCGCGCCTGCGCTTCCGCAGCGTCGCCTGCCAGCGCCTGAGTCGCTTGTTGGCGTTGGCACGCGCCTTCCTTCTCCTGGATTTGCCCACGCCTACCACTTCCAGCCGTCATGCCATGCGCACCATGCGGCAAGAAGGAACCAGCCCGTCGCGATCACCAGAAGCACCACCATCGTCGTTCTCTCCAACCATCGAATCAATACTTCGTTCTAATTACGGGCGCTGGCACCTTGGGCGGGTGCCAGCCCTCCCGCCGAGCTGCGCGGAAGCGCCCAACGGGACGCGCCGTGGCGGCTAGCGCGCTTGCACACCGTCTTGCGCACGGTCGAACGCTTCCAGCGAGCGCTTGACGACGTCCACCCCGTGATGCGTGGCCTCTGCTATGGCCGTGACCGCCACGCCCCGCTCCCGGAGCTTGACGACCTCCGCGAGGTCGGTGCCCACGAGCGTGATCTTCCTGCGGCCCTTTCGCCCCTCGGCGTGCTTCGGCGCGTGCCTTGGCCCTCGCGCGGCTGGAATCTCGCCGCGAAGCTCGAGCAGTCGCCGGCCAAGCTCGGCCGCCTCGCGCGCGGTCAGCCTCTGCCCGTGCAGGCGCTTGTCGGGCGTCATGATCACCAGCATCGAGCACTTCTCCATCGTCAGACCTCCGTCCAGAAGTCGCCGGGGAGCGCATCGTCGGGCTCCACGCGGCGCACGATCCTCTCGTCCTTGCTCGAGAACAGCAGGTTGCAGTTCTCGCAGAGCACGTCGCAGCTGTGCTCCCACATGGTGCGAACCTCGCCCTCGTAGCCGCCATGGCCCGTGCTCACGACCTTGGTGACCTGCTTGTCATCGGGCGATATCCTCTCCTTCGCCATCCACTTGACCACCTTGTGGCGCAGCGCGTAGCCGTCGGGCGAGTGCCTGTCGCGCACCTTCTCGGTGAGGTACTCCAGGATGCGCCCGCAGTACGGGCAGCGGAGGAAGTCGGTGTAACGGAAAGAGACTCGCCTAGCCATGGGGGCTCCTGTCCTCGGAGAGGATCTTGCAGACCAGCGCGTGCGGCCTGCCCTTGCTGCTGTCGCACTTGTCGAGCGCCTTGGCTATGAGCGCATGGCACTCGGCCACCTCGTCGGGGGACGCCCTGCATCCGCCAGGGCAGGTCCTTGCCACCTCGGCCATCAGGCTTGCGAAGTCGCTGCGGTGCGTGAGCTCGCTGTATCGCGCCTGCAGGGCGCCGTATGCGGTGCGGTGCGGCACCGAGCGGGCGTCGAGGAAGACGCCGTTGCCTGGCTTTGGCTGCGTCAGGCAGTCAGGGCAGCGCGGCACGTCCGTCTCCCCTTCCTCTGACAGGGAAGGGTTGACTCTCTCGTCTTCTCTTCTCTCATCTCCTTTAGTCTCCTCTTCTCTCCTCTTCTCTCCTCTTCTCTCTAGGGTGAAATCGTCTGCAGCGTCTGCATTCGTCTGCAAAAGTCGGTCGTTCTGTTCGAC
>CAMPCT010000319.1 GCA_946647055.1 uncultured Atopobium sp.
AACGGCTGGATCATGGACTACACCGACCCCATCTGCATGCTCGACATGTGGACCTCGGGCTCCGGCAACAACGACGTCCAGTTTGGCAAGGGCGACCACGTGAACGTTGCCTGCTACGACCTCGACCTCACCCCGTGGGGCTACGACGTCAAGGTCGAGGGCGGCACCTGGGCCGAGACCTTCGACGTCCTCATCGACACCATCAACAAGTGCTCCGACCAGCCCAAGCGCTTCGAGATGATGCACTACGCCGAGGACATCCTCATGGCCACCGGCTGCCTGTGCCCCATCTACTACTACACCAACCCCTACCTGCTCAACAAGGACGTCGAGGGCTTCTACGTCACGCCGCTGGGCTTCTCCCACTTCGAGAAGACCACCGTTGCCGGCGCCGGCGACTCCATCAACGTCACCTACGGCTCCGAGCCCGACACCCTCGACCCCGCCCTCAACTCCGCCGTTGACGGCGCCACCACGCTCGTCCACACCTTCGAGGGCCTTGCCCGCTGGGAGCTCCAGGACGACGGCTCCTACGCCATCGCTCCCGCCTGCGCCACCGAGATGGCCGCGGGCGTCGAGAACGAGGACGGCACCGTCACCTACACCTACACCCTCAAGGACGGCCTCACCTGGTCCGACGGCCAGCCGCTGACCGCCAAGGACTTCGAGTTCGCGTGGAAGCGCGCCGCCTCCGAGGAGCTCGGCGCCGACTACGGCGAGATGTACTCCGTCGTCGTTGGCTATCCCAACGAGCTCGCCGTCACCGCCCTCGACGACAAGACCCTCGAGGTCACCACGACCAACCTCATCGCCTACTGGGACGAGCTCATGGCCTTCCCCGTGTTCTTCCCGGTCCGCGAGGACGTCGTGGCCAACGAGTCCTGGGCCACCGACCCCTCCACCTACATCTGCAACGGCCCCTACAGCATCACCGGCTGGGACCACAACTCCAAGATCACCCTCACCAAGCGCGCCGAGTACTGGGATGCCGCCAACATCTCGATGAACGAGATCAACTGGTTCCTCTCCGATGACGCCAACACCAACCTCGCCAACTGGGAGACCGGTGCCTGGCACTTCATCGACGAGATCCCGACCGACGAGATGGCCCGCGTCAAGGAGCAGTACGCCGACCAGTACACCGTCGCCCCGTACGCCGGCACCTACTACGTCTGCTGGAACGTCAACGAGAACATCCTCCCGTAACTTCCCGGGACATCGGTTCTTGTGGGGGCCGCCTTCGGGCGGCCCCTCTTTATGCAGCGAAACAGCCCTCGCATGTCCCCGTATCGAATACGCGGGCTTTCAGATGACTTTCATACGATAAAGTTTCTTGTTTGCAACCAAAGCGCCAACCTGCGCCAAACGGGTGAGTGCATAGTGTAGTTATTGAATCGTTGTCAAATGCCTATGCAGCAGGGGGCTGCACGGGCGCTTGAAAGGATGTGAACCAACATGGGCAAGAACCTCAACCGCCGCTCCTTCCTCGGCGTTGCCGGCGCGGCGCTGTCCACCACGTTCCTTGCCGCCTGTGGTGGCGGCTCGGGCGACTCCGGTGCCGCTGACGGTGGCTCCGAGGGCGGCGACGCCGCTCCCGCCGACGCCGGCCGCAACCTGGGCGTCATGCTCTATACCAACGTCATGTCCCTCGACACCGACCTCGCCACCGACGGCGACTCCTTCGAGGTCATCGCCGACTGCATCGACGGCCTCATGCAGATGGATCCCGACGGCGCCGCCATCGCGGCCCTCGCCGAGACCACCGAGAAGTCCGAGGACGGCTGCGAGTGGACCTTCCACCTGCGTGACGCCAACTGGAGCAACGGCACCCCCGTCACCGCCAACGACTTCGTCTTCGCCTGGCGCCGCATCTGCAAGAACGCCGGCGAGTACGCCTACATGATGAGCGACATCGGCCAGATCAAGGGCGCCGCCGCCATCGTCAACGGTGACGAGGCCGACGAGACCACCCTTGCCGTCGAGGCCGTCGACGACAAGACCCTCAAGGTCCAGCTCGAGGTCCCCGTGCCGTACTTCGACTCCCTCATGTACTTCCCCACGTTCTATCCCATCAACGAGGAGTTCTACACCAGCCTCGAGGACGGCACCTACGGCACCAGCCCCGACACCTTCCTGTCCTGCGGCGCCTTCGTGCTCTCCGACTACCTGCCCGGCACCGCCAGCCTCACCGTCACCAAGAACCCCGACTACTGGGATGCCGACCGCGTCCAGCTCGCGGGCATCAACTACCAGGTCGTCGGCTCCTCCGACAACGCCCTCACCGCGTTCAAGAACAACTCCCTTGACGTCGTCATGATCGGCGGCAACCAGGTCGCCGCTGCCGAGGAGGACCCCGAGCTCTCCCAGAACCTCGTCGTCACCGGTGCCGGCTACATGTGGTACCTCACCTTCTCCCAGACCGAGAACAACGCCCAGGGCGGCATGCTCGCCAACCAGAACCTGCGCCTTGCCATCACCAACGCCATCGACCGCGAGGCCTTGGTCGACAACTACGTCATGGACGGCTCGCTGGCCACCTACACCGCCGTTCCGCCGCAGTTCGCCGCCTCCGCCACCACCGGCGAGGACTTCTCGGCCGACCAGACCAAGTTCTCCGACTACATCGGCTATGACGTCGCCAAGGCCCAGAAGTTCTTCGAGGACGCCAAGGCCGAGCTGGGCGTCGACACCTTCGACTTCACCATGATCTACGGCAACAACGAGGGTGACGAGGTCGTCAAGGTCGCCCAGGCCATCAAGGAGCAGGTCGAGGGCAACCTGGCTGGCATCACCCTCAACCTCCAGCCCATGACCAAGGCCGAGCG
>CAMPCT010000320.1 GCA_946647055.1 uncultured Atopobium sp.
ACGCGGCGAAGCGGCCACCGTCGAGCTGCACCATGGGGCGCAGGTCGGGCGGGATAACGGGGATGACGTCGAGGATCATGTCAGCGGGGTCGTTGCCGCCAGACAGGAAGGCGTCGACGACCTCGAGCCTCTTGACGGCCTTCTCGCGCTTCTGCTTCTGGCTGCGGTCGTCGGCGATGATGCCGCGCAGCTCGTGGGACTCGGCCTCGAGGTCGACGCGGCGCAGGAGCTCGCGGATGGCCTCGGCGCCCATGCCACCGTCGAAGTAGATGGAGTAGTAGCGCTTGAGCTCGCGGAAGAGGGACTCGTCGGAGATGAGCTCGCGGTTCTCGAGGGTCATGAACTTCTCGTAGGCCTCGCGGCGGAGCTGCTTCTCGTCCTCGTACTCCTCCTCGAGGTCGGCGATGCCGGCGCGAATCTCGTCGGCGGTGAGGACCTCCATGCCGTCGTAGGCCTCGTCCTCGGGCACCTCGCCCTGCTCGCGCAGGCGTGCGATCTGGTCGTCGCGCTCGGCGTCGAGCTCCTCGAGGTCGGCGGCGAGCTCCTCGCGCAGGTCGGCGGCGTCGGCCTCGCGGGCCTCGTAGTCGACGTTGGTGATGATGTAGCTGGCGAAGTACAGGACCTTCTCGAGGTCCTTGCTCTTGATGTCGAGCAGGCGGGCCAGCGGGAAGCTCGTGGGGCTCTTGAAGTACCAGATGTGGCTCACGGGAGCGGCGAGCTCGATGTGGCCCATGCGGTCGCGGCGCACCTTGGCGCTCGTGACCTCGACGCCGCAGCGCTCGCAGACGATGCCCTTGAAGCGGATGCCCTTGTACTTGCCGCAGGAGCACTCGAAGTCACGGACCGGGCCAAAGATCTTCTCGCAGAAGAGGCCGTCCTTCTCGGGCTTGAGGGTGCGGTAGTTGATGGTCTCCGGCTTCTTGACCTCGCCGTGGGACCAGCTGCGGATCTGCTCGGCAGAGGCGAGCGAGATGCGGATGGCGTCAAACTCAGTGGTGTCGAAGTCTGCCACGGTTGGTTACTCCTTATCGTCCAGGATGTCGCCGACGAGGACCTCGGCCGCTTCCTCCGAGTCGGAGGCGAAGTCGGCCTCGAGGTCGACGATGAGGTCTGCTGCGGCCTCGACGCCACCAAAGGCGTCGTCGGACTCGTTCGAGACGGTCGTGTCGTTGACGGGGGCCACGTCCTCGGTGCGGTAGTTGATCGGGTCGATCGAGAGCGCGAGCGAGCGGATCTCCTTGACGAGGACCTTGAAGGACTCGGGGATGCCGGCCTCGGGCACGTTCTCGCCCTTGACGATCGACTCGTAGGTCTTGACGCGGCCGTTGGTGTCGTCGGACTTGACCGTGAGGATCTCCTGCAGCACGTTGGAGGCGCCGTACGCGTACAGCGCCCAGACCTCCATCTCGCCGAAGCGCTGGCCGCCGAACTGGGCCTTGCCGCCCAGGGGCTGCTGCGTGACGAGGCTGTAGGGGCCGGTCGAGCGGGCGTGGATCTTGTCGTCGACCATGTGGCCGAGCTTGAGGATGTAGCTCGTGCCCACAGTGATGGGGCTCTGGAAGGGCTCGCCGGTGCGGCCGTCGAAGAGCGTCATCTTGCCCAGCTCGTTGAGCTGCGGGACGAACTCGGGGCGCATGTGGCTGCCGTACTCGGCCTTGGCCTTGTTCATGAGGTTGGTGTTGGCACGCTGGACGACCTCGGCGACCTCGGTGTCGAGGGCACCGTCGAAGACGGGCGTGGCAACGTGGATGGGACCGGGGATGTACTCGGTGGAGTCGGCGTTCTCCTGGTCCCAGCCGTTGGAGGCGGCCCAGCCCAGGTGGCACTCGAGCAGCTGGCCGACGTTCATACGGGAGGGGACGCCCAGCGGGTCGAGCAGGACGTCGATGGGGGTGCCGTCGGCCATGTAGGGCATGTCCTCGACGGGCAGGACGTTGCAGACGACGCCCTTGTTGCCGTGGCGGCCGGAGATCTTGTCGCCCTGCTGGATCTTGCGGCGCTGGGCGACGTAGACGCGGACGAGCTCGTTGACGCCGGGCGGGAGGTCGTCGCCGGCCTCGCGGCTGAAGCGGACGATGTCGACGACGCGGCCATAGGCGCCGTGGGGCATCTTGAGCGAGGTGTCGCGGACGTCGTGGGCCTTGGCGCCGAAGATGGCGCGCAGCAGGCGCTCCTCGGCGGTGAGGGCCGTCTCGCCCTTGGGCGTGACCTTGCCCACCAGGACGTCGCCGGGGCCGACCTCGGCGCCGATGCGGATGATGCCGTCCTCGTCGAGGTCGGCGAGCATGTCCTCGGAGAGGTTGGGGATCTCGCGGGTGATCTCCTCGGGGCCGAGCTTGGTGTCGCGGGCGTCGATCTCGTGGCGGGAGATGTTCACCGAGGTGAGCAGGTCCTCCTGGACGACGCGCTCGGAGACGACGATGCCGTCCTCGTAGTTGAAGCCCTCCCACGGCATGTAGGCCACGAGGAGGTTCTGGCCGAGGGCGAGCTCGCCGTGGTCGATGGAGGTGCCGTCGGCGAGGGGCTGGCCTGCGACGACCTGGTCGCCCACGTGGACGATCGGGCGGTGGTTGATGCAGGTGGACTGGTTGGAGCGCTGGTACTTGGGCAGGTCGTAGCGCTGGATGCCGTCGGCACCCTCGACGCAGACGTGGCAGGCGTCGACCTCGACGACGGTGCCGTCCTGCTCGGAGACGACGAGCTCGCCGGAGTCGAGGGCGGCGCGACGCTCCATGCCCGTGCCGATGTACGGCGCGGCGGTGCGGATCAGGGGCACGGCCTGGCGCTGCATGTTGGCGCCCATGAGGGTACGCTTG
>CAMPCT010000321.1 GCA_946647055.1 uncultured Atopobium sp.
ACGGGCTCGGTCTTCGTCACCGGTTGCGGCACCTCGGCCATGGCGGCGCGCAAGGCGGTGCACACGCTCTCGGTCGTCGGCCAGCGGGCCTTCTACCTCAACCCCAGCGATGCCGTCCACGGCGAGCTGGGCGTCGTCCGCAGGGGCGACGTGGTCATCCTCATCTCCAAGGGCGGCGCCACGGCTGAGCTCACGAGCTTCCTGCCCAACCTGGCCGAGAAGGGCGCCGTCATCGTCGGCGTGGGCGAGCACCCCGAGTCGCCCATCGGTCAGGCCTCCGACCTCTTCCTGCGCGTCGAGATCGAGCGCGAGCCCGACCCCTTCAACATGCTGGCGACGGCCAGCACGCTTGCGGTCATCGCGGCGCTTGATGCCGTGGCCATCGACCTCATGGAGGGCGAGGAGTTCTCGCGCGAGGCGTTTCTGGAGAACCACCCCTCAGGCGATGTGGGGGAGCGGCTCGCCCAGGGACGGGAGTGACCATCCCCGGGCAGGCCTCCTGTCATTCCACCTCGGTTCCCATGATGTTCACGTAGCTGTTGGCGTCGGCGGTGATGCTCACCTTGATCTCGCCCGAGCCGTAGACCGCACCGTCCTCGCCGTATACGAGGGGAAGGTTCGTGTCGAGGGGGTACGCCTCGCCCTTCTGGGTCAGCGTGAGGCCAGCGCCTTCGGGAATCGAGAGGCTGAGGGACGACTCCTCGAGCCTTGCGTCGAGGGCCCCGGTCATCTCCTGCGCGCCTTCTGCCCCAAACGTCACGCCCGCGCCATCCTTGGCGTCGATTTCCACGCGCCTATAGGTCCCGGCAAACCACACGGTACCCGCCGTCGCACGGACGTCGAGCTCGGAGGCCTCGCAACCGTCGAGCTGCGCAAACCCGTCGGACTCATGGACGTGGATCTTCTCGCACCTCATCGACGAGACGAAGCCGCTTGCCCCGTCGGAGGCCTCGAGCGAGAGCTCCTGGAGGTTGAGGGCGACGTCCATGGGGACCGTTATCTGAACGGTCGTCTCGCCCGAGTTGTCGTCGGGCATGCAGGTGATGCGCAACCTGCCGTCCGCGAGTTCCCAGGTGACGCCCATGTCCTCGGGGGAGGGCTCGGGCCCATATGTCTGGATGAGCACGTTGCCTTCAGACTGCCCGTCCTCGGCGGGAATGACGCCGACCTCGGATGCGCTCCAGATGACCTCGATGCTTCTCACCTGCGAGCCGTCTATGGCGATGGGAGGTGCCGCATACTGCTCGCCCGTCGAGGACGAGAAGGCGCCCGTCACGTAGTCGGCCACGGACGAGAGGAACAGGAAGGACACCGCGAGGCATGCTGCCGCCGCGACGAGAAGCAGGGCCTTCATCCAGAGGGGACGTGGGGGAGGGACGGTCGCCGTGGGCTCGGGTGAGGTGTCAGGCGTGTCCTTGGCCTCGGTCTCGACCGACTCCCCACCAACCTCGGCGGTCGCTGGCTGCTCGGGCGTCTCATCGAGCTCTCCAGCGTCGGCCTGCGTTGCCTCGGCGTCCTGCTCGATGGACGCCTGGGGCCGCACAAGCTCGTCGAGGGTCACGCCAAAGAGGTCGGCGAGTGCGATGAGGTTCTCGGTGTCGGGGAGGGCCTCCCCGCGCTCCCAGCGCGAGACGGCCTGGCGCGAGAGGCCAAGCTGGTTGGCCAGTCCCTCCTGCGAGAGGCCCTGCGCGCTGCGTAGCTCGACGATGCGGGAGCCGATTCCTTGTGCCATGGGTCTTCTCCTGTCGTTTGGTGTGGACGATGGCGCCAAGTCTGCCTCCCCTCCGGTCACGAACTCCACCAACTCGACGATACAATGCTTGAAAAACCTGCGCAACTTTTGGTTGCGACTCCGTCTAGCTGGCCTTATGTAGGGCGTTTCACAAGCATGGGGCTGCCATGGCGGGTTACCGTTCGTCGCAGACTTCGCGGGTCTCGGCCCATGACGTCGGGCATGGGGGTATCGTCTAGGGTGACGTTATCATGTGTCGGCAACGGCACCTCGTACGAAGGGAACTGCCATGGAGACCCGCCCCTACGTCCCCTGGGACCTCATGAACGACTTCATGATCGACGTGTTCTGCGCGTACGGCGTGCCGCGCGACGATGCCGCCATCTGCGCGGACGTCCTGCTCGAGAGCGATCGTCGCGGCATCGAGAGCCACGGCTGCAACCGCTTCAAGCCCATCTACATCGACCGCATCGTCAACGGTACGCTGCTGCCGGTCACCAAGATGGACATCGTCAAGGAGACGCCCACCACCGTGGTCATGGACGCCAACAACGGCATGGGCATGGTCGCGAGTTACCACATGATGGAGATGCTCATCGAGAAGGCCCGCACCTACGGCATGGCGGGGGGCACCATCTTCAACTCCACGCACTACGGCATCGCCGGGTACTGGACCACGATGGCCGAGAAGGCCGGGATGATTGGCATCTCGGGCACCAACGCGCGCCCGTCCGTGGCCCCCACATGGGGCGTAGAGCCCATGATGGGCACCAACCCCTTCACGTTCACGATGCCCACCGACGAGGACTTCCCCTTCAACTTCGACTGCGCCACGAGCATCGTGCAGAACGGCAAGATCGAGTACTACGAGCGCATCGGGCACGAGACCCCTGCCGGCCTCGTCGTCACCAAGGACGGTGGCACGATGACGGACTCCGGCCAGATTCTGAGGGACATGCGCGCGGGCAAGTGCGCGCTGCTCTCCATTGGCGGCCTGGGCGAGGAGACCGGCGGCTACAAGGGCTACGGCTTCACGAC
>CAMPCT010000322.1 GCA_946647055.1 uncultured Atopobium sp.
TTGTCCAGAGAACCTGCTAGCTAATCGTGGCGGACACGATGTCGATGACCTCTCCCACGCGCTCGGGTCCCATGTCGCAGGGAAGCCCCACCACGCCCGAGAAGCGCTGGTGGTAGGTGGCGAGGCGGTCGTCGTCCGGCGCGAGGCCGTATGCCGTGACGTCGAGCGCGCCGGGGAAGAAGGGCACGTGGTACCAGCGCACGGCGTAGAGACCGCTGGCGCCGAGCCGCGCCACCAGGCCAAGCCCGGCCTCGGCGTCGGGGAGCACGACGGGGAAGCGAAGGAGGGGCTGGTCGGAGGCACAGCCCAGCGCCGCGGCGGGAACCCGCAGGCCCTCGCACGACGCCAGCTCGGCCACGTAGCGTCGCACGCACTCCCTGCGCGCGGCCTCGTCGTCGTCGAGCGTGGCGAAGCGCGGCAGGATCCTCTCGACCATCCACCCGTTGGGGAGGTAGGAGGGGTAGGGGAGCCCGCCGCGGCGCTCGATGTCGGCGACGGGCGGCTCGTAGCTCCCGGTCCCCAGGAGCACGGCCTTTGCCGCCCTCGAGAGCGCGCCGGGCAGGTGCGCGAGGATGCGCGCGTGCGTGCGATAGGAGCCGCAGGCGCGTCCGATGCGTGCCGGCAGATCGGCGCAGGCGGCGAGGTTGCGCACGATCGCGTCGCGCAGGCCGCGGTTCGCCATGTCCGGGCTCACCCAGATCGCCCCGCCAAAGTAGATGTCCGAGAAGGTCTTCTCGATGCCAAAGGAGTGGACGGAGACGTCGGCGATGGGGTTGCCGTCGGCGCCGCGTGCCATGCGGGAGAGGCAGTGGGCGCTGTCCTCGACGAGGATGGCTCCCGCCTCGTGGGCCTTTGCCGCGATGCGTTCCGTGACGGCGGCGTCGATCATGCCATAGGAGTTCTGCAGGAGCACGGCGCGGTCATCGTCGCCCAGCTCCAGGGCGGCGTCGTCGATGGAGAGCGTCGCGTCGGCCACCTGCGCGTAGCGTGCGGCCATGCCAGCGGAGAGGATCGAGTCGACCGCGGTGCATCCGGTGAAGAGGGTCGTCACCACGTTTCCCGCGCCGAGGACCTCGCGTACGCCCGAGAAGACCTCGCGCATGCCATAGCGCGCCTTGAAGGTGCAGAACCAGTCGTCCGGGCTGGTTCCCGTGCGCCGTGCGAAGGCCTCCCTGAGTGGGGTCGTGACGTCGTTTTCCATCGCCATCGCGCCCTCCTAGAACGAGGTGTCGGTCGGGCGGGGATAGAACTTCCCGAACTTGCGGTACTGGTTGAGCTCGGTGAGCTCGACGTCGATCCGGCGACGCATCCCCCAGTCGGCAGGGTAGCGCTGCGGGTCGAAGACGCGCTTGCGACGCACGAGGTCGTCGACCTCGGCGAGCAGGTGCGGGTCGCGGACGTAGCGGCGCAGCAGGGGCACCGGGACGAGCGTGTAGAGGGCAGGCTCGACGGCACGCAGGGTCTCGCCGGGAAGGTGGTCGATGGAGTCCTCCACCTGCACCTGCATGGGGTTCACGCCGGCGGCGAGGTTGTAGAAGGAGTTGCGCCCGATGCGGGGGTTGCAGTCGAGGAAGAGCTCGCGGCCGGTCTTGGGGTCGCGCTTGACGTCGAAGTTGGCGAATCCGCGGTAGCCCACGTCGGCGAGCATGCGGCTGGCCTTGTCCCAGAGCTCGTCCTTCTCGCGGATGACCATGGCCACGGGGTTGCCCAGCATGGTGGGGGCGTGGTCCTCGAGGAGCACCTGCGCGGCGCCGAGCAGGCGCGCCTTGCCGTCCTGGCCGATGTAGATGGTGAGGGAGTCCATGTAGGTGTCGTCGCCGCCGATGAGCTCCTGGACGAGGATCTCGCCCTCGAAGCCCGCCGAGCGCAGGCCGCCCCACAGCTCGTCGAGCTGCGACTGCTCGGTCATGTAGTAGACCTTCTTGAACCCCTTGAGCAGCATGTCGTACCAACCGGCCGACACGGCGGGCTTGGCCACCACCGGGAAGGGGATCTGGCAGGGGGCGATGGGGCCGGTGCCCGCGAGCGAGACGCGCTCCATGGCGGGCACGTCGAGGCCGTGGTCGGTGCAGAGGCGCGAGAACGTGGCCTTGTCGCAGACGGCGTCGAAGGCGGCGCGGGGCGGGATGGTGCAGCTCACGTTGGCAGGCAGGTCGTCCTGGATGCCCTCGAGCAGCTCGATGAGGGGGTCGGTGTTGGCGATGAGCGCGATGGTCTTGTCGGGGTTGGCGTCGCTGACCTCGCCGAGCGCGGCGAGCACCTGCTCGGCGTGCATGGCCTTGACGGGGCGCGTGTCGATGATCGCGGAGTGCGTGATGGCACCGATGTAGCCGGTGTTGACGTAGACCGAGCGCACGCCGTAGGCCTCGTGGAACTCGCGTCCGAGGGCGTAGGCGCCGATGTCACCGCCGAGCACGACGGGGAGCAGGTCTTCTCTGGTCTTCTGTGCCATGGGGATTCCTCCGATGCGGGTCCGTCTGTGGTTCGTTGCCAACCATCTATTCTACCGCAAGAAGAGGGAGCGCCCGCTTTCTCGTATGCGGTACACTCATCCCGCAATCACTTGGGATGACAGGAGCGCCCGTGGCCACCACCCCCACACTCAGCCAGCAGGTCGACAAGGTCCCCACGGACCCTGGCTGCTACCTGTGGAAGGATGCTGCGGGCACGGTCCTCTACGTGGGCAAGGCCAAGAACCTGCGCGCCCGCATGCGCCAGTACGTCCATGGCGAGGACGAGCGCGTCAAGATCCCCTTCATGA
>CAMPCT010000323.1 GCA_946647055.1 uncultured Atopobium sp.
CTGCGCAGCTACTGCGAGCACAACGGCGAGCCCGACCGCTTCCTCATCCACCACGGCAACCTCTCGTCGAGCTTCCGCGAGTCTGCCGAGGACCTCATGCGCGACGAGGAGGTCGCCCTCACCACCTGCACCACCTCCACGCTCGAGCTGGGCATCGACATCGGCAAGCTGGAGCGCGCGTTCCAGCTCGACGCCCCCTTCACCGTCTCGAGCTTCCTGCAGCGCATGGGTCGCACGGGGAGGCGCGGGTCTCCCCCCGAGATGTGGTTCGTCATGCGTGAGGACCCGCCCGAGCCACGCGCCATGATGCCCGAGACCATTCCCTGGAAGCTCCTCCAGGGCATCTCGCTCGTCCAGCTCTACGTCGAGGACCGCTGGGTCGAGCCGCCCGACACACGCAGCCTGCGCTATAGCCTCCTCTACCACCAGACCATGGCGACGCTCGCCTCCGAGGGGGAGCTCACGCCCGCCCAGCTGGCCGGTCGCGTCCTCACGCTGTCACCCTTCTCCAACGTCAGCGAGGACGACTACAAGGCGCTGCTTCGCCACCTCGTCGAGCACGAGCACATCGAGCGCACCGAGACCGGCGGCCTCATCGTGGGCCTTGCGGGCGAGCGCGTGACCAACAACTACCGCTTCTACGGCGTCTTCGTCGAGAGCGAGGAGTACACCGTGCGCTCCGAGAGCCAGGAGCTGGGAACGGTCGTCATGCCGCCGCCGGTGGGGGAGAAGCTTGCCATCGCTGGCAACGTCTGGGTGGTCGACGACATCGACCACAAGCGTCGCCTCGTGTATGTCACGCAGGTCAAGGGAAAGGTCCCGGCGTACTTTGGCGAGTGCCCGGGTGACATCAACACGCGCATCCTCGAGCGCATGCGCCAGGTCCTCGTCGAGCAGCGCGACTATCCCTACCTGCAGCAGAACGCCCGCGCACGCCTCCAGCACGCACGCTTCGTGGCGCGGGAGGCTGGCGTCACCTCTGCGCCTCTGCTGCACCTGGGCGGTGACACCTGGGCGCTCTTCCCGTGGCTTGGCACCTATGCCTTCATCGCCCTCGAGCGCGTCATCAAGCTGCGCCTTCCCGCGAGCCTGGGCGTCAAGGGCATGAACGTGGCCAGGCCGTACTACATCCAGTTCCGCATGAAGGCGACGGCAGACGAGTTCCTCTCGGCACTCGCGGACGCCGTGGCACAGGAGTTCGACCCCATGGAGCTCGTGTATCCCGGAGAGGTCCCGGTCTTCGACAAGTACGACGAGAACCTGCCGGAGGAGCTGGTTCGCAAGGGCTTCGCCGAGGGCGTACTCGACATCGAAGGCATGCGCGAGCGTGTGCTCTCGTGGACGGAGGGTCGCTCCCTGCCCCAGCTCCCCGAGGATGTCCAATAGGAATGTCCATTAGGGGATACTCCCTTTTTGGACAATTCGCAGTTCAGGAAGGTGACTGCAATGCCGCATCGTGCTCGACAGAAAAGCGAGTCTGGCTACTACCACGTCGTTCCCAAGGGAATCGCCGACCAACTGATCTTCGAGGATGACCTGGACAGGAGCCTCTACCTCGAGCTGCTCCGCAAGGCGAAGGCCGAGACGGGCATCAAGGTCCATGCGTACTGCCTGATGAGCAACCACGTCCATCTCGTGGCCGAGGACCCAGACGACAAGCTCTCCGAGTTCATGAAGTACCTCACCGAGCGCTACGCCATGCACTACGCGAAGCAGATCGGGAGAACCGGGGGAGTCTTCCGCAAGCCGTTCTGGAGCGAGTCCATCGAGTCGGACGAGTACCTCCTGTGTGCCGTGCGCTATGTGCATGCGAACCCCGCAGCTGCGGGTATCTGCCCCGCGTCGGCCTACGACTGGAGCAGCGCCAAGGACTATCTCGGAAGGTCATCCGAGATAACCGATACGGACATGGTGCTCGACATGCTTGGTGGGCGCGAGGGCTTCATCGAGTTCAGCAAGGCGTCGAACGCCACTGCGCTGCCGTTTCCGGGGAGCGGCCTGGCGCGGCACCTCTCCGACGACGAGGCCCTGGCGATTGCGAAGGACGTCCTCGGCGCGGACGGAGTCAACCTGGCGACCTGTGACAGGAAGGCCCGCGACGCGGGAATCGCGCTGCTCGCCGAGCGTGGCTTCTCCATTTCTCAGATCTCGCGCGTGACTGGCGTCGGCAGGGCCATCTGCAAATACGCTCTTGTCCAAAAAGGGAGTATCCCCTAATGGAGAAAACGCCCCGAGCCGGGTGGCTCGGGGCGCGCGTGTCTCGCGATTGTCCAAAAAGGGAGTATCCCCTAATGGACAATTACTTGGCCTTGCCCTGGTTGGCCACGGCGTTGATCTTCTTGGCGATGGCCTCGGGGTCGCCGATGTAGTGCTTGTCGATGACGTTCCAGTCCTCGTCGAAGGTGTAGGACAGGGGCACGCCGGTGGGGATGTTGACCTCGAGGATCTCCTCGGGGGTCAGGTGCTCGAACTGCATGTAGAGGGCGCGCAGGCTGTTGCCGTGGGCGGCGATGAGGACGCGCTCGCCAGCCTCGAGGCGCGGCTTGATCTCGCGCTCGAAGTACGGCCAGGCGCGGGCGACGGTGTCCTTCAGGCACTCGGTGTAGGGAAGGCTCTCGCGCGGGACGGTGCGGAACATCTCGAGGACGTGCGGGTCGCGCTCGTCACCGGGCTCGAGGGCGGGCGGCTGGACGTCGTAGCTGCGGCGCCAGATCTTGACCTGGGCCTCGCCGTGCTCGGCGGCGGCGTCGGC
>CAMPCT010000324.1 GCA_946647055.1 uncultured Atopobium sp.
CGGCAACTACCGCGACTGGAGGGCCGAGGGCGTGGCCTGGTACGCGCCGAGCATGAAGGCGCCGGCCTCCTATGCGGCCTCGACCCAGGGCGACTACGTCTACGTGTGGCGTCTGTACGACAAGGGCCGCACCGGTGACCACATCTACCTGACCTACGGCTCCGAGATGCAGGCGTACCTCCGCAACGGCTGGGTCGTCGACAAGGGCGCGGGCTTCTGGAGCATCAGGGACGGCGCCACCATCACGGGCCGCACCGTCATCCCCGTCTACCGCCAGTACAACGGCGGGCTCAAGAGGGGCAAGAGCCACTACACGCCGTCCAAGGGCGAGTACGACGCCAACGTGAGCAGGAACGGCTGGACTGGTGAGGGCATCAAGTTCTACGTGGTCAAGTAGGGCATCTGGCAAGACACGGACGCCGCAGCGAGGTTAGGGACATGGGGGTGTCGGGCGCGTTCATGCCCGGCACCCCCAATTTGGCCTGCGAGTACGTTACCATTTCACACATATGTGACCAGCCAATCCCCAAAGGACCCACCATGACCCAGCGTCGCATCGCCCTCCTGCTCGCCCTTGTCCTCGCCCTCATGGGCTCGCCCGTTCGCGCGCTTGCCGACGACCCGCAGCCCCTCGCCGCGCCAGAGGCGTATGGGCCGCCCAATCCGCAGGAGCATCCCGTTGCGACCGGCTACGAGCAGGAGACCACCCCGGCCCGCTCCATCCATGACGCGAACGAGAGCGCCGAGACCCAGCCCCTCTACGCCGGCGAGATTCCCAGCAGCTACAGCTCGGTCGCCAAGGGCTACGTCACGCCGGTCCGCGATCAGGACCCCTTTGGTACCTGCTGGGCCTTTGGCGTCACCGCCGCCGTAGAGTCGTCGCTTCTCGCGCATGGCCAGGTCGCCTCGGCCTCCTCGCTCGACCTCTCCGAGCGCCACCTTGCCTACTTCACCTACCACACCGCTCCCGACCCCTTGGGCAACACCGCGGGCGACTCCGTCATTGCCCGTGACGAGACGTGGCTGAACCATGGCATCGAGGACGGCTACCTGGAGACGGGCGGCAATGCCCTCTCGACCACCCACACCCTTGAGTCGTGGGCCGGTCTGGTCAACGAGGACGCGGTCCCCACCTATGAGCAACTGGTCAGCAGCTACTACGACTGCTACGACTACGACTACGGCTTTGACTGGTCTCGCGTGGGGCAGTTCCTGGAGGAGACCGCGCTTGATCCGAGCACCTCCCACGTGCTGGACTCGTGGCACCTCACCAACATGCGCCGCATCAAGATGGAGGACGTGGACGACGTCAAGGCGGCCATCATGGAGTGCGGTGCCGTCACGGTCTCGCTCAACTTCAACTATGCCTACTTCAACTGGGAGACGTGCGCCCACTACAACTACGTGGACGACGGCACCAACCACCTGGTCGTCATCGTGGGCTGGGATGACGACTACAGCGCCTCCAACTTCGTGTCGGGAGAGTATGCGGACGAACAGACGGCGCCCGAACACGACGGTGCCTGGCTCTGCAAGAACAGCTGGGACGAGTGGTTTGGCGACGACGGCTACTTCTGGCTCTCATACGACGAGCTGACCCTTCACCAGGAGTGGTCGTCCGCCTATGCCTTCTACGCCGAGCCCGCCTCGGCCAAGGACAACATCTACCAGTACGACGGTACGCCGGGCACGTGCCTCAACTACGTCGAGTCCGGCGGCAGCATCGCCAACGTGTACCAGGCGCGCGCCAATGCCGGCGGGGCCGAGCAGCTCACGGCCGTCGCCCTCTCGCTGCCAGACGTCAACGTCGACTACAGCGTGCAGGTCTACACCGACCTCGACGACCCGTCCGATCCCGAGAGCGGCATCGCTGCACTGGCCAGCCCCGTCACGGGAAAGACCAGCTACGAGGGCTATTACACGGTCGACCTGCCCAAGCCGGTGATGATTACCGAGGGGAGTTCCTTCTCGGTGGTGGTCACCCTGTCGCACGGTGACGGTGACGACGTGAGCTACAACATCGACTCGACCTATGGCTTTGACGACCGCTATGCCGAGAACAACCGGTGGAAGCACTTCTCGAGCCATGTCGAACCAAACCAGAGCTTCGAGCGCGACTACGAGGGGGCGCCGTGGGACGACCTGTCCTCCGAGGACTACGACGCACGCGACGATCCGGAGTGCTGTGCGCGTCTCAAGGCCTTTACCAACAACGTCGCCGAGACCCGCACCAACATTGGGTCGGCGCTCGTCTATACGCACAGCGTCACGTACACGGGCTCGCCCCAGGAGCCCGCATTCCAGGTCTATGTGGATGGTAATGTCCTCACGCTGGGAACCGACTACACGCTCAGCTATAGCGACAACGTCAACGCGGGCGTGGCGACGGTCACGGTCAAGGGCATCGGCAACTACTACGGCAGGTGCGTCGCGCCGTTCAACGTGCTCCCGGAGTCCGTCGCACGCACGACCATCGCCGCGATTCCCGACCAGAAGGAGACGGGGTCGGCGCTTAAGCCCAAGCTTGACATCAGGTTGGGGAGCTACGCCTTGGTTGAGGGTGTCGACTATACGGTCTCGTATGCCGATAACGTCAACGCGGGTACGGCGACCGTGACGGTCACGGGCATGGGCAACTTCATGGGGACGACGTCCACCGCCTTCAAGATCACGGGCACCTCCGTCCAGCTCATCCCCATCTACCGCATGTACAACACCAAGACGAGCGAGCACCTCTGGACCA
>CAMPCT010000325.1 GCA_946647055.1 uncultured Atopobium sp.
ATGCGACCTGCGCGCCAAGCCGCACAGAGAGCCGCTCGCGCACCACCTCGAGCTGCACCGCGCCCATGAGCATGAGGCGCATCTCGTCCAGCTCCTCGTCCCAGGCCACCCCCAGCATGGGGTCCTCGTCGGCAAGCTCGCGCAAGGCCGAGAAGACCGCATGCTCGTCGAGCGGGCCGGGCTCCACCCGATACGAGAGCACCGGGGCCAGGACGGGCCGCGCCTGAGGCGGCTCTGCCCCCAGCACGTCCCCGGGAACCACATGCGAAAGCCCCGTGACGGCACAGACCTGCCCGGCCACGGCCTCACCCACCAGCTCGAACCTGGCGCCAGTGTACGAGCGTACCTGGTTGGCCTTCTCGGCCCAGGGCCCGCTGGCGTCAACGCCCGCAAGCTGGTCCTTCGCACGAAGCGAGCCGCCCGTCACCTTGAGCCAGGTGACGCGCTCGCCCTTCTCGTGGGTGACCTTGTACACGCGGGCGGCAAACTCCTGCGGATAGGCGCGATCCGGCGCGAGCCACGCAAGGAAGTCGAGAAGGCCGTCGATGCCCTCGTCACGCAGGGCGGATCCAAAGAGCGCCGGGGTGACCTTGCGCTCGAGCACCAGGCGGCGCAGGGTGTCGTCGGACAGGGACCCAGACTCGAGGTACTCGTCGAGCGCGGTCTCGTCCGTTGCCGCGGCGGCCTCGTGCAGGCCCGGTTCGCTCCGGTCCGAGCAGTCCATGCAGCCATCGGCAAGCCGCTCGCGCAGCTGCGCGAGGACCGCCATCCCATCCACCCCCGGCAGGTCCATCTTGTTCACGAAGACGACCGTGGGAACGCCATGGCGCTCAAGCAGGCTCCAGAGCGTCGACGTGTGGCCGGTCACCCCGTCATTGGCGCCAACCACCAGCACCGCACAGTCAAGCACCGAGAGGGTCCGCTCGGTCTCGGCGCAAAAGTCGACGTGTCCGGGGGTGTCGAGCAGCGTCAGTCGTGCTCCGTCATGCTCGAGGGGCGCCTGGGACGAGAAGATCGTGATGCCACGCGAGCGCTCGATCTGGTCGGTGTCGAGGTGCGTGTCGCCATGGTCGACCCTGCCCGCAGAGCGAATCGCCCCGGCATGGAGGAGCAGCCCCTCGGCAAGGGTTGTCTTGCCCGCATCGACATGGGCGAGCAATCCCACGACCGCCTGTCTCACTCGAACCTCCCCTCTTTGCGCCACCGATTATATCGGGCTGGGGACAACTGCCCTAGAATGGCAGCAAAACCCAGGGAGGTACGCCATGCCGAAGATCGACAACCTGCTCGTCGTCCTGCCGGTCTCCCCCGCGCACGTCGAGCGCCTGCACGCCGCGGCAGGGTCGCCCAGCATCGCCGTCCGCGCGCCCGGCGAGGCCACGCCAGAGGACGTTCGCGCAGCCGACGTCATCGTGGGCAACGTGCCTCCCGCCCTGCTCGCGCATGCGGGGTCGCTGCACTGGATGCAGCTCTCGTCTGCGGGCTACGACGCCTACGTGCGACCCGGCGTGCTTCCCGAGGACGCCCTGCTCACCTGCAGCGTCGGCGCCTATGGGCAGGCGGTCTCGGAGCATCTGGCCGTGATGGTCCTCATGCTGCAGAAGAAGCTGCACCTCTACCGCGACGACCAGCGCGACGGTGCGGCGCGCTGGAGCGACCACGGGGTGGTGGCCAGCCCGGCAGGAGCGCAGGTGCTCGTCCTGGGCACGGGAAACATCGGGACGCACTTCGCCACCTTCTTCCATGCCCTCGGCGCGCACGTGACCGGCGCCTTTCACCACCTGCCCGCACAGGCGCCCGCCTGCTACGACGAGGTCCGGTCCATCGACGAGCTTGACGCCCTGCTGCCCGCGGCCGACGTGGTTGCCGCCTTCCTCCCCAGCACGCCCGAGACGCGCGGCCTGGTCGACGCCAACTTCCTCGCGCGCATGAGGTCGGGGGCAATCCTTGCCAACGGCGGGCGCGGGGACCTCGTCGACACCGATGCCCTGGTCGAGGCGCTCGAATCCGGCCAGGTGGGCGGTGCCGCCCTCGACGTCACCAACCCCGAGCCGCTCCCCACCGACCACCCCCTCTGGAACTGCGAGAACGCCCTCGTCACCCCGCACGTCTCGGGCTTCTGGCACCTCCCCGTCACCCTCGAGAACGTCGTGGACATATGCGAGGACAACCTCCGCCGCTACGTGGCCGACGAGCCCCTGCGCAACCTCGTGTCACACTGACCACTAAGGAGTCCCATGAACATCCAGGTCTTTGGCAGCAAGAAGAGCAACGACTCCAAGAAGGCGGAGCGCTGGTTCAAGGAGCGCCGCATCAAGTTCCAGTACATTAACCTCGCCGAGAAGGGCCTCTCCGCAGGCGAGCTGCGCTCGGTCGCCCAGGCGGTGGGCGGACTCGACGCCCTCATCGACGACAACGCGAAGGACGCCTATGCCGTGGCGTTGGTCCGCCACACGCCCGCATCGATGCTCGAGGGCGTCCTGCTCGAGAACCAGCAGGTGCTGCGCACCCCCATCGTGCGCAACGGCCGCCAGGCCACCGTGGGCTACGCGCCCGACGTCTGGGGCGGCTGGGAATAGGCCGGCCCTTACCCAACAGCGAACGCCGACATGGAACATCACGTTTCCTTTGCGTGTGTTTGCCCGCGCGAGCAGGCCAGGCACCTCCCCCACATGCTAGAGTCTTGACGTCACAACACGCGCTGTGACTGACGGATTCTCGTGGGGCACCACGGTGGAGCAGC
>CAMPCT010000326.1 GCA_946647055.1 uncultured Atopobium sp.
AGGAGTGCTTGGCGGGAGCGGCGGTGCCCAGCATGATGTCGTCGCCCGCGTCGGGGCTGAACACCATGTTGAGGAGCTGGGAGATGTCGTCGTCATCGGCGACGTCGTCGTCCGGCTCGAGGATGTAGAGCAGGCCACGGGCCTCGAGGCCGGTGCGGAGCTCCTCGATGGCCTTGGCGCCGATGCCGTCGATGCGCAGGAGCTCGTCCTCGGTCTTGCCGATGAGGTCGCCGACCGTCTCGATGCCCTCCTCGCTGAACTTGTTGGTCCAGCGCTGCGACACGCCGAGGTCGTCGAAGAGGTAGAGCTTGGCGTCCTCGTTGGAGAGCGTGCGGCCGTTCTTGGAGTAGATGCCGCCCAGGCCGTACTCCTCGCCCACCCAGTCGAGCTGCTGCGGGAGCTGCTCCTCGATGTCCTTGAGCTCGTCAGGCGCCCACTCGGGCAGGGTCTTGTCGAGCGGGCTCACGGCCTTGTCGATCGTGGTGCCGTGATAGGTGAGCTTGACGTTGTTGTAGGCAGGCAGGCCCGTGCCGGCGGGGATCTTCTTGCCCACGATGACGTTGGACTTGAGGTCGAGCAGGTTGTCCACCTCGCCGGAGATGGCGGCCTCGGTGAGGACGCCGGCGGTGCGGATGAACGAGGCGCTCGACAGCCAGGAGTCGATGGAGCTGGCGACCTTGAGGGTGCCCAGGATGGTGGGCTCGGCCTCGGGCGGAACCTTGCCGGCGAGCGTGATGTCGTTGACGGTGTCGGCAAACTCGTAGCGGTCGACGTACTGGCCCAGCAGGTAGTGGGAGTCACCGGGGTTGGTGATCTGGACGCGGCGCAGCATCTGGCGGGCAATGACCTCGATGTGCTTGTCGTTGAGGTCGACGCCCTGCGAGGTGTAGACGTCCTTGACCGACTCGACGAAGGTGTGCATCGTCGACTCGATGTCGGTGAGGCGGCGCAGGTTGCGGAAGTTCACGAAGCCCTTGGTAATCTGGTCGCCGGCGCGCACGGGCACGACGGAGTTGACGGCGGAGTCCATGCCGGGCATGAAGCGGACGGACACCGGGACGCGCTTCTCGCTGATGATGATGGAGCTGTCCTCGGGGTCGGTGATGCGCAGCAGGTACTCGGTCTGCTCGGGAACGATGGTGAGGTTGCCGGACACGGGGGCCAGGTCGGCCTCGCGACCGAGGATCTTCTCGTTCACGTTGCCAACGACGTCGAACATGCGGCCGACGGTGGGCAGGCCCTGCGTGATGTCGTCGGCGCCAGCGACGCCGCCGGAGTGAATGGTACGCATCGTGAGCTGCGTGCCGGGCTCGCCGATCGACTGGGCGGCGATGATGCCCACCGAGGTGCCGATGTTGACCGGACGACGGGTCGAGAGGTCCCAGCCGTAGCACTTCTGGCAGACGCCGTACTTGGAGCGGCAGGTGAGCAGCGCCCTCAGCTCGACCTCCTTGAGGCCGGCGTCGACGAGGCGACGCAGGTCGCCCGCGGTCTCGATGTAGCCGTCGGCGGGGATGAGCACCTCGCCGGTGTTGGGGTCGCAGATGTCGTTGAGCACGCAGCGGCCGATGAGGTCGGTCCTGAGGTCGGTGGTGCCGGGGATGACCAGCGTGTAGGTGACGCCCTCGGTGGTGCCGCAGTCCTCCTCGCGGACGATGACGTCCTGCGCGACGTCGACGAGACGGCGCGTCAGGTAGCCGGAGTCGGAGGTGTGCGAGGCCGTGTCGACCAGGCCCTTGCGCGCGCCGTAGGTCGAGATGAAGTACTCGAGCGGCTCGAGGCCCTCGCGGAAGTTGGCCTTGATGGGGAGGTCGATCGTGTCGCCGGACATGTCGGCCATGAGGCCACGCATGCCAGCGAGCTGGCGGAGCTGCGTCTTGTTACCACGGGCGCCGGAGTCGGCCATCATGTAGATGGGGTTGTCCTCCTCGAAGCCGTTGAGCATCTTGGCGCCCAGCTCGTCGGTGCAGGCGGTCCAGACGTTGATGACCTCGGCGTGACGCTCGCGCTCGGAGAGCAGGCCGTCCTCGTAGTTCTCGTTGATCTCGTTGACGGCGTCCTGGGCCTCGTCGAGCAGCTGCTGCTTGTCCTCGGGGATGACGGCGTCCCACACGGAGACGGTCAGGCCGGCACGCGTGGCGTAGTGGAAGCCAGCGTACTTGATGGCGTCGAGGATGGGGCCGACCTCGGCGAGCGGGTAGCGGTCGCAGATGTCGTTGACCAGCGCGCTCATGTCGCTCTTGACGACCTTGTAGTTGATGAAGGGGTAGTCCTCGGGCAGGCACTGGCGGTTGAAGATGACGCGGCCGACGGTGGTCTCGAAGCGCTGCGGGCGATCGGTGACGTCGATGTCGTAGTAGTCGTTCTTCGAGGTCTTGATGCGGAAGATCCTGCGGCCGTTCTCGAAGACGTTCGAGTCGAACGCGGAGACGCGGACCGTCACCTTGGCCTGGAGGTCGGTGATGCTGCGCGCGTCATAGGCGTTGATGGCGTCGTCGAAGTCGGCGAACACGCGGCTCTCGCCCTCGGTGCTCTCCTTCTCGGTGGTCAGGAAGTAGACGCCGAAGACCATGTCCTGGGAGGGCACGGTGAGGACCTTGCCGCTCGCCGGGGAGCGGACGTTGTTGGAGGACAGCATGAGGACGCGGGCCTCGGTCTGGGCCTGCGTGGAGAGGGGCACGTGGACCGACATCTGGTCGCCGTCGAAGTCGGCGTTGAAGGGGGCGCACACCAGCGGGTGCA
>CAMPCT010000327.1 GCA_946647055.1 uncultured Atopobium sp.
AGGGTGACCTTGGCGCCGATGGGCATGCCGGCACGCAGCTTGAAGTTAGCGATGGACTTGCGGGCATGGGTGACCAGCGGCTGCTGGCCGGTGATGGCGCGCAGGTCGGAGACGGCGCCCTCGATAGCCTTGGCGTCCTGGGCGGCCTCGCCGACGCCCATGTTGACGACGATCTTCTCGAACTTGGGGATCTGGTTGACGTTCTTGTAGCCAAACTGCTTCTGCAGCTGGTCGCGAACCGTCGCGTAGTACTGCTCCTTCAGGCGGGGCACGTACTTCTCTTCTGCCATGTTCTTCTCCTCACTCTTGGTGGTTTACGTGCGGGGATTCTGCCTCGCACCCCCCGGGTTGGCTGCCCGGGAGCCATGGGACGCCCCTCTGCCGGGACCCCGTGACCTCGCGGCATGGGAATCCCTTGGTGCATAGTGACGCAAAGATGAATGATAGGTGTTTGACGCCCCCACGCAAAGCGATTATGGGGAAAAACCATAAGCACACAATTGCGGGGCGTCTGGGGCTGTCCCCGCCGGCAACCGTTGCCCGGGGAGACGCAGCGTCGCGGCCCCTCCCCTACCCGAGCTTGCTGCCGCAGTTGCCGCAGAACGCGGCACCCGGCTTGATGGGCGCCCCGCACACAGAACAATTGGTGGCGGTGGTCGAGGGGGGCGTCATGTTGGGGGCGGGGCTTGAGATGCCGTCGGCGTCCATGGGGTCGGCAATGCCCATGGCGCGCTTGATGTCGCTGGTGTTGCGCGCGATGACCACGTTGAGCATGATCGCCTCGTAGACCAGCCTGATGCCGATCTCGCCCAGGAGCGTGGCGACGATCGCGCCAACCAGCGCGGCCATGCCCGCGCCAAAGCCCATGGCAAAGGAGGACAGGGCGGCCGCCAGCAGCGCGAGCGGAACGAAGACCATGCTGAAGATGTACAGGACCTTGAGGATGCGCTCGATGAGCAGGGTCTCGAAGCGAAGGAACGGACCCCAGGTGGACTTGTCGGTCAGGTTGACGAGGCGCGAGCCTGGCACCTTGGCGTACCTGCGGTACAGGATCACCGTGAGGACGATGGACGCGATGAACGCGACGGAGCCCAGGACACCCATGTTGTTGAGCATCTGGAGCGGGTTTCCATAGCCATAGCCGTAGTCGTAACCATACATGACGATACCTTCCCTTCCCTCCGACAGGCGTGTCAGACGATTATAGGCGTCCCTCCCGACAAGAGAAGGCCCCCGGCACCGCACTGGCACCGGGGGCCTCCCTCACAGCCTGTTGGGCGAAGCTTAGAACAGCTCGCCGCACTTCTTGCAGACGCGGACCTTCTTGCCCTCGCCATCGACCGCATGGCCGACGCGGGTGGCCTGGCCGCACTTGGGGCACACGAGGGCCACGTTGGAGACGTCGATCTTGGCCTCCTGGCTCACGATGCCGCCCTGCTGGTTCTGCTGCGTGGGGCGGGTCGCCTTCTTGACGATGGCGACGCCCTCGACCATGACCTTGCCCTCAGAGGGGAAGGCACGCAGGACGTTGGCCTGCTTGCCCTTGTCCTTGCCGGAAAGGACCTGGACGAGGTCGCCCTTCTTGACGTTCATCTTAGGCATCTTGTCGTCCCTTTCCCTAGAGCGTCTCGGGAGCGAGCGAGACGATCTTCATGTACTTGTGGTCGCGCAGCTCGCGGGCGACGGGCCCGAAGATACGCGTTCCGACCGGCGTGCCGTCCTTCTGGATGAGGACTGCGGCGTTCTGGTCGAACTTGATGTAGCTGCCATCCTTGCGGCGCGTCTCCTTGGTGGTGCGCACGATGACGCAACGCACGATGTCGCCCTTCTTGACGCTGCCACCGGGGGTGGCCTCCTGAACGGCGCAGATCACGACGTCGGCGATGCCGGCGTAGCGACGCTTGGAGCCGCCCAGGACCTTGATGCACTTCACACGACGCGCGCCCGAGTTGTCGGCGACGGTGAGCATGCTCTCCATCTGAATCATTGGTGGTACCTCCAAAGGGTAGCCCGCCAGAGGTGCGCCCACACGAGCGGCGCACGTATGCGGGAGGTTTCACTGTCGCGCTACTTGGCCTTCTCGATGATCTCCACGACACGCCAACGCTTGGTCTTGGAGAGGGGGCGGGTCTCCATGACGCGGACGGTGTCGCCAAGGCCGGCGATGCCCTCCTCGTCATGGCAGTGCAGCTTCTTGGTGCTGGTGATCATCTTGCCGTACTTGGGGTGACGCTTGCGCACGTCGATCTGCACGGTGACGGTCTTCTCGCCGGAGAGGGACGAGACGATCCCGGTGCGGACCTTGCGCGAGTTCCTGGTTTCGGTGTCTGCCATGTCTCACTCCTGCGATCTAGTTCTGGGCAGCGGCCTTGTCCGCTGCAATCTGGCGCGCACGCATCTCGGTCTGGACGCGGGCGATGTCACGCTTGACGAGGCGGACGCGGGCCGTGTTGTCCAGCTGGCTCGTGGCCATCTGGAAGCGGAGGTTGAAGAGCTCGGCACGCCCCTCCTCGAGCTTCTTGGCGAGCTCGTCGTCGGTGAGCTCACGAATCTCGGTCGACTTCATGGTTACTTGTCCTCCCCGTCCTGCTCGGCGCGGACGACGATCTTGGTCTTGATGGGCAGCTTGTGCTGCGCGAGGCGGAGGGCCTCACGAGCGACCTCGTCGGAGACGCCGGCGATCTCGAACATGATGCGGCCGGGCTTGACGACGGCCACCCACTCCTCGGGGTT
>CAMPCT010000328.1 GCA_946647055.1 uncultured Atopobium sp.
CGCAGCACCTCCGCCTGCACGTGCTCGATCACGGCATGGACGTCGGCCGCCGTGGCCCCGCCCACGTTGACCACGAACCCGGCGTGCTTCTCGCTCACGGCCGCGCCGCCCACCTGGTAGCCCTTGAGCCCGGCGTCCATGATGAGCTTGCCGGCAAAGTGCCCCTCGGGCCGCTTGAACGTCGAGCCCGCGCTGGGCAGCTCCAGCGGCTGCTTCTCCTCGCGCTGGCGCGTGAGGTCGTCCATCTTCGCGCGGATGCCCTCCTCGTCGGCCTTCTCCAGCTCGAACGTGGCGCTCAGCACGATGAGTCCGTCGGTCTTGACGCGGCTCGTGCGATACCCCATCGCCAGCTCGTCCACGCCCAGCTCCACGCGCTCCCCGTCGGGCGTGAGCGCGCGGATGCCCACCAGCACGTCGGCGATCTGCCCGCCGTACGCACCTGCGTTCATGAAGACGGCACCGCCCACGGTGCCCGGGATCCCGCAGGCAAACTCGAGGCCCGACAGCCCCAGCGCGCAGGCCATCTCGGCTGCGTCCGCAAGGGTCACGCCCGCCTCGCACACCAGGTTCTCGCCCTCCACGGTGAGGTCGGTGATGCCGTCGCCCACCGCCAGCACCACGCCACGGTAGCCCTCGTCGGAGACGAGCAGGTCGCTGCCACGCCCCAGCACGAACAGCGGCACGCCCGCCGCGCGCACGGTCTCGATGACCACGCGGGTGCGGTCGCAGGTGTCGGGCACCACATAGACGTCGGCCGGGCCGCCGATCTCGAAGGTCGTGTGTTCGGACATGGGTTCGTCCACGAACACGCACTCCGCGCCGACGATGCTTGCCAGCCGATCAAGGAGCTCGGGCGTCACGGGGGTCTCGGGATGCGCGGGAAGCTCCAGCTCCGGGTCCCTCTTGTCCAGATACGAGTCGGCGTCTATGTCAGGCATGCGGGTACTACTCCTTTGGTTGATGTCGCGTCGATGCACACCTGAGTATAGCGGGACAGACGCCGCCGTTTGCTGCAGGTCGGTAACGCACGCCACGCGCACCGGCAAGACGTGCTACAGTGAGGTCACGTAGTTTCAGGGCGGGGTGAAATTCCCCACTGGCGGTGACGGGTGCGCCCGAAGTCCGCGAACCGCGAGAGCGGCCGATCCGGTGAGATTCCGGGACCAACGGTCACAGTCCGGATGGGAGAAACGGAGGGCCCACCATGGCCGCATCTTCCACACGTCACGACACCCACTCCACCACCGCCGGCGGCGGCTGGTCGACCAAGCGCATCGCCGTGACGGCGCTGTTCTGCGCGGTCTCGGCCATCTGCACGCTGTTCATCGAGTTCCCGATCATCCCGGGCGTGACCTTCCTCAAGTACGACCCGTCCGCCATCGTGGCCATGGTCGCCGGCTTCGCCTTTGGCCCGGCCACCGGCGCGATCGTCTCGATCATCCCCTACCTGGTGCACCTGGCCACCGAGAGCGGCATCTACGGCTGCCTCATGGCGATCATGGCCTGCTTTACGCTGGTGGTTCCCGCGTCGATCATCTACCAGCGCAACACCACCTTCAAGGGCGCCATCATCGGCATGGTCGTGGGCGCCGTCTGCTGCATCGCGAGCGCGCTGATCGCCAACATGATCGTGACCCCCATCTACATGGGCGCCACCATGGAGGAGGTCATGGCCCTCATCCCGCTGCTGCTCATCTTCAACGGCATCAAGATCCTCATCAACTGCATCGTGACCGCCCTGGTGTACAAGCCCATCTCCAAGGCCCTCGAGAACTAAGCGGTGTCCGGCACCACCGACACGACCTTCCAGGGGGACGCGGCGCGCGAGCGCGTCGTGTCCCTCGAGCATGTGACGCTTCGCTACGGCAATCGCGTGGCGGCGCTTGACGACGTGACGCTCGAGGTCGCGGCTGGCGAGCGCCTGTGCGTGCTGGGGGCCAACGGGTCCGGCAAGTCCACGCTGGCCTCGGTGGTGTGCGGCCTTCTCGCCCCCGACGAGGGTCGCGTCACCCTCGTGGGCGAGGACGTGTTTGGCCCCGACGGCGTCAGCTTCGACGCCTACCAGCGCGCGCGACGTGAGATTGGCCTGGTGTTCCAGAATCCCGACGACCAGATCGTGACCTCGATCGTCGAGGAGGACGTGGCCTTTGGCCCCGAGAACCTGGGCGTCCCGTCCGACCAGATCGGCGCGCGCGTGGAGCGCGAGCTTGCCCGCGTGGCGATGACCGACTACGCACGCAGCGACCCGTCCCGCCTGTCGGGTGGACAGCAGCAGCGCGTGGCCATCGCCGGCGCGCTTGCCATGGAGCCACGCGTGCTCGTGCTGGACGAACCCGGGGCCCTGCTCGACGTGCGCGGACGCCGTGGCATCATGCGCGTGATGGCCAAGCTTCGCGACGAGGGCACCACCATCGTGCACATCACGCATTTCATGGAGGAGGCCCTGGCCGCTGACCGCGTGCTCGTGATGGACCACGGGCGCATCGTGCTCCAGGGCACACCGGCCGAGGTCTTCGCCCACGGCGAGGAGCTCTCCGCCCTGGGGCTCGAGGCGCCCTTTGTCGCACAGCTCTCTGGCGAGCTTCGCGAGCGCGGTCTCGACGTTCCCTGGACCTGCGACGAGCCCACGCTCCTCTCCGCCCTTGAGACAGTTGGGGACGGTTCTCAACTGTCTCATCTGTCCCCAGCTGTCTCTGAGACAGTTGAGAACCGTCCCCAA
>CAMPCT010000329.1 GCA_946647055.1 uncultured Atopobium sp.
TAGGTCTCCGGCTTTCTCCAATAGGGGATACTCCCCTATTGGAGAATCCATGGCTTTACACGGTCCAGTCGGCAGTCTCCGATTGCAGGCCCACCATACGGGCGAACTCGCCGCCAGCCTCAAGCAGCCCCACCGGCGTGCCTTGCTCCACGACGTGACCGTCGTCGAGAACCACGACCTTGTCGGCACCCATGACGGTACGCATGCGGTGCGCAATCACGAGCACCGTCTTGCCCGCGAGCAGGCGCGAGAGGGCTCCCTGCACCTTGGTCTCGTTCTCGACATCCAGCGATGCCGTCGCCTCGTCGAGCAGCACGATGGGAGCACCCTTGAGCAGCGCGCGGGCGATGGAGATGCGTTGGCGCTCGCCACCCGAGAGCCTCGCGCCGTTCTCACCTATCTGGGTCGCGTAGCCATCAGCCAGACGTGAGACGAACTCGTCGCAGTTGGCGGCGGCTGCCGCAGCAAGCACCTCCTCGTCGGTGGCACCGCGACGTCCCAGGCGGATGTTCTCCATCACGGTGTCATCGAAGAGCGTGACGTCCTGGAAGACCATGGAGAACGCGCCCATGAGCGTCTCTGGGTCGACATCGAGGACCTCGACACCACCCACCGTAAGCGAGCCCGAGGTGTGGTCCCACAGACGTGCCGCCAACCGCGCACAGGTCGACTTGCCGCTGCCCGAAGGCCCGACAAGCGCAGTCACCTCGCCCTCCCGCGCCGTGAACGACACGCCATCAAGCGTTGCCTCCCCTGTCTCGTCGTAGGCGAATCCCACGTTGTCGAAGACCACGTCGTAACCCGCGGGCGAGAACGCCTCGGAGCCGTCGGCGATGGGTGTGTCAAACACCTCGTTCAGACGCTGCACCGACACGTCGGACACGAACACCTCGGCGATGAGCGCGAGCGACTGGTCGAACGGCGCGTAGATGCGCGTGACCATGAGCAGGAACACGAAGAGGACCATGAAGTCGATCTGGCCTGAGAGGATGAGCCTCGCGCCAACGAGCACCGTGGTGGCCATGCCCAGGCGCATGATGACGCTGGCGGAATTGACGAAGATGCCGATGCGCAGCTCGGCCTCAGTCTGCTTGAGCTCGGACGCGTCGATCTTCTCCCCCACTCCTGCGAGGAAGCGCGTCTCCTGATTGGTGGCCCGGATCTCGCGCATGCACTCGAGCGTCTCCTGGATGCTGTCAGCCACATCGAGACCGGCGGCCTTGGCACGGAGCGCATACGACTCGAACACCCTGCGCGAGCCAAAGAGCAGCGCAAACGCCACGGGAACGCCCCACAGGCACGCAAGACCCAGGCGCCAGTCGTAGCACAGCACCATAACGGCGATGATTGCCGTGGAGATGTAGCCGCCGTAGAGATAGCCCAGCACGTGGCTCCACACGTGCTCCAGTCGGTCGACGTCGCTCATCATGGTCTCGGTGAGCTCTGCCAGGTCACGGTGGTTGAAGAACGACAGGGGGAGCTTGCGCAGGCGCTCGGCAAGGCTCGTGCGTACATGCCCCACCTCGTCATAGACCAACGAGTACGTGAAGTGATACTGCTGGTAGTGCGCAAAGAACGACACGCCGAGGAAGATGACAACGGCCGCGATGAACGGCAGCGCCGGCGGCAGTGCGGTGCCTTCGACGAGCGTCGCCATGTACCCCTGCATGAGCAGGTAGAGGATGCCGATGCCCGCCATGACCACGAGGTTTGTGACCACAGTCCAGAACGTCCCCTTCTTGACGTTGGCCTCGCCCGCCTCGGAGAGGGCGTACTTCTTGCGGAACTTCTCCCCAAAGATCATCTCAAGCCACCTCCTTCTGGATCTTCCACTGGGCAGCCGTCTGGTAGTCGGCCCACATGCGTGCGTACAGGCCTCCCGCAGCCAACAGCTCGGCGTGCGTTCCCTGCTCCACCACATGCCCCTGGTCGAGCACCACGATCTTGTCCGCACCCACCACGGTGGAGAGCCGGTGCGCGATCATAATGACGGTGCGACCCTCCATGAGGCGCGCGAACGCCTTCTGGATGAGGGCCTCGTTCTCGGGGTCGGCAAAGGCCGTGGCCTCGTCGAGCACCACGATAGGGGCGTCTTTGAGGATGGCGCGGGCGAGGGCGACGCGCTGTTGCTCGCCACCGGAGAGGTAGGTCCCGTCGCTCCCTATCTTGGTGTCCACGCCGTCGGGAAGCTTGGCCAGGATGTCGTCGCATTGCGCCGCGTGAAGGGCATCGAGCACCTGCTCGCGCGTGGCATCAGGACGTGCCGCACGCACGTTCTCCAGGATGGACGTCGAGAAGAGCCGCGTGTTCTGGAACACGAAGGCAACGCGATCCATGAGCACGTGTGGGTCGATGTCGCGCACATCGACGCCGCCCACGCGCACCGAGCCGGCATCTGCATCCCAGAAGCGCGGAACGAGGCTCGCCGCAGTCGTCTTTCCGCCGCCGGACGGTCCCACCAGAGCCACGGTCTGCCCAGGCTCCACGACAAAGCTCACGCCGTCCAGGGCCGGATGCTCGGCACCATCGTAGGTGAAGGTCACATTGTCGAACTCCACGGAGTTGCCTGCAGGTACCTGCGGGTCATCCGTCACGGAAAGCGTGGGTGCGGAGAGCACCTCGTTGATGCGCTTGAGGGCGTCTCCCGCCTGGGTGAGGCCGCCGGCAGCGAACATGATCTTGGCGAGCGCCGTAGAGAGCACCGCCGAGAACACCGCGT
>CAMPCT010000330.1 GCA_946647055.1 uncultured Atopobium sp.
CCAGCTCGACCATCTTGCCCAGGTACATGACGGCGATGCGGTCGGAGATGTGACGTACCACCAGCAGGTCGTGGGCAATGAACAGGTACGTGAGTCCCAGCTCGTCCTGGAGCTCGTCGAACATGTTGATGACCTGTGCCTGGATGGAGACGTCAAGCGCCGAGACCGGCTCGTCGCAGACGATGAACTCGGGGTCGACCGCAAGCGAGCGGGCGATGCCGATGCGCTGGCGCTGGCCGCCCGAGAACTCGTGGGCGTAGCGGGACGCGTGCTCGGAGTTGAGGCCCACGCGGTCCATGATCTCGAGGATCTTCTCCTCGCGCTCCTTCTTGTCGGTATAGATGCCGTGGATGTCGAGGGGCTCGCCGATGATGTCGGAGACCGTCATGCGCGGGTTGAGCGAGGAGTACGGGTCCTGGAAGACCATCGTGGACTTGGTGCGGAACCACTTGATGTCTTCCTTGGTCTTGATGGGGCGACCGTCGTAGATGACCTCACCTGCGGTGGGCTTGTAGAGCTGCAGGATGGTGCGGCCCACGGTGGTCTTGCCGCAGCCCGACTCCCCCACCAGGCCCAGCGTCTCGCCCTTCCTGATGGTGAAGCTCACGTCATCGACGGCCTTGAGGGGGGTCGACTTGAAGAACCCGGTGTTGATCGGGAAGTACTCCTTGAGGTGACGGACGTCGACGAGCGGCGTCTCGTTGGTCGTGGTCTCGGCCATTACTCCTCACCGCCTTCCACGGGCAGCTCCTGTGCGGCGACCGCCGCCTCGGCGTTCGCGAGCGTCTCCTTGACGTTCATCCAGCAGGAGGCCTTGTGATCCTCGTTGATGACCATGGTCTCCGGCGCCTCGCGGATGCAGATCTTCATCGCCGCGTCGCAGCGCGGGGCGAAGGGGCAGCCCTTGGGGAGGTTGAGCAGGTCGATGGGGGTGCCGGTGATGGGCTGGAGCTTCTGTCCCATGGTGTCGAGCGTGGGGATGGAGCGCAGCAGGCCCTTGGTGTACTCGTGCTTGGGGTTGTAGAAGATCTCGTCGGCGGTGCCGCGCTCGCAGTAGGAGCCGGCGTACATGACCACGATCTCGTCGCACATCTGGGCCACGACGCCCAGGTCGTGCGTGATCATGATGATGGCCATGCCGAGCTCCTTCTGCAGCTTCTGCATGAGCTCGAGGATCTGCGCCTGGATGGTCACGTCGAGGGCCGTGGTGGGCTCGTCGGCGATGAGGATGTCGGGCTCGCAGGCTAGGGCCATGGCGATCATGATGCGCTGGCGCATGCCGCCGGAGTGCTCGTGGGGATACTGCTTCATGCGCTTCTCGGGCTCGTTGATGCCCACGAGGTGCAGCATCTCGACGGCACGGTCCCACGCCTGCTGCTTGTTGCGGTTGGTGTGCAGGGTGATGGCCTCGATGAGCTGGTGCCCGATGGTGTAGGTGGGGTTGAGCGAGGTCATCGGGTCCTGGAAGATGATCGAGATCTTGTTTCCGCGGACGTCGCGCATGACCCTCTCGCCCGCGCCGACGAGCTCCTGCCCGTCGAGCTTGACCGAGCCACCCACGATCTTGCCGGTGGGCGCGAGAATCTGCATGATCGAGTACGCCGTGACAGACTTGCCGGAGCCGGACTCGCCCACGATGCCGAGAACCTCGCCACGGTCCAGGTTGAAGGAGACGCCGTTGACCGCCTTGACCTCGCCCGCGTCGGTGAAGAACGAGGTGTGCAGGTCGCGAACTTCCAAAAGTGCCATGGTGCCTCCCTCCTACTGGTTGAGCTTGGGGTCGAACGCGTCACGCAGGCCGTCACCAAAGAGGTTGAGGCCCAGCACGATGAGCGAGATGACGATTGCGGGGATGACGAGGCGATAGGCGTAGCTGGTGACGCCCGAGAGCGCCTCGGAGGCAAGGCTGCCAAGCGAGGGCATAGGCGCGTTGACGCCCAGGCCGAGGAAGCTCAGGAACGACTCGGTGAAGATCGCGCTGGGGATCTGCAGGGCGGTCGAGATGATGATGACCGAGATGCAGTTGGGGATGAGGTGCCTGCGGATGATCCAGCCCGCGCCCGCGCCAGTCGCCTCGGCGGCGAGGACGTACTCCTGCTCGCGCAGGGACAGGATCTGGCCACGGATGAGGCGGGCCATCGAGCACCAGTACAGCAGGGCGAAGATGACGAAGAGCGCGATGATGTTCGAGCCTATCTTGGCCAGGACGGTGCCCTCGAGGAGCGGGCCGATGGTCTCGCGCAGGACGCTCGCGAGGAGGATGACCATGAGCATGTCGGGCAGCGAGTAGATGATGTCGACTATGCGCATGATCACCATGTCGACCCTACCGCCCGCAAAGCCCGCGATCGACCCCAGCGTCATGCCGATGACCAGGACGATGATGGACGCGAAGAAGCCGACGGCCAGCGAGATGCGCGTGCCGTAGACCACGCGGATGAAGTAGTCGCGGCCGGCGGAGTCGGTGCCGAAGACGTGCGGGAAGACGCTCTCCCCCGCCTCGATGGCCTGCTGCTCGGTGAGCGAGTACTCCATGGGGGCGAGGTTGTTGAAGGATGGGTCGACCGGGTGCCCGGGCTGGTTGCCCAGCTGCTTGGCATAGGAGTAGGGCCAGAACATGGGGAGGACGATCGAGAGCACCGTGATGAGGATGATGACGATCATGGAGACGAAGGCGACCTTGTTCTTGTACAGGCGCTTGCAGCCGTCGC
>CAMPCT010000331.1 GCA_946647055.1 uncultured Atopobium sp.
GGTCCTCGAAGTTGGTGAACGGGGTGCAGCCGACGCCCACGATGGACACGCTGCGAGCGTACTTACCTACCTTAAACATGCATCCTCCTTTTGTGCGTTGGTCTGAAACCGGCATGTACATAGTGGCAAGGTAAAAGAGGATTTTCGAGGGACCATCACCCGAGATTTCGGCTATATTGGGATTCATTCTTCATGCGTTTGCACAAAGACAATCAAACGCCCTCGTCAGACCCATCGGAGGCACCAATGCGTCTTGTCGATCTCATCTCGCTCCTGCCTGAGGGTGCCGTGAAGTCCTCCTCGCTGGCAGACGAGGCATGCGACATCAACAACGTGGCGTTTCTCACCCCAGACACCGCATGTGACCTGCGGAGAGACACCCTCTACTTCACCGATGGGAGCGTGAAGCTTCCATCCACTCCTAGCGCGGGTCAGGTGAGTTGCATAGTCACCGGCGGGGCGAAGCCGCCAAAGTCGCTCGCCAAGCTCTCCGACGCGAACATCGTTCGCTTGTCCTCCAGCGCCGACCCCTTCGCCTGTTACAACGCGATCCAAGCGGTGTTCGTCGAGGACCAGGTGTTCTCGAGCGTCATCCGCAGGCTCCTCGACGCGCACTTCTCCAACAAGGGGCTCCAATACCTCATCGACGAGGCGTCAGCTGCCCTCGGGAAGCCCATCGTGGTGGTCGACACGATCTATCGCTACATCGCCTACCAGCTGGGCGACCTCCCCAACGAGGACACGCAGCTCGCACGCATGATGGAGGCCGAGATCGCGAACGAGATGGTGCTCGAAAGTGCAATCGAGTACATACGCGACGAGAGGATCGACTCCGAGATCGCCCGCAGCCGCATCCCCAACCAGCGCTACAACGACATCCTTGGCTGCAACACGCTGACAAGCGCCGTGATGGTGCAGGGGGTATGCGTGGCCCATGTCATGATGCTGGAACACGGAAGCCCCATCTCCGAGTTCGACCGCAGCGTCTTCTCGCGCCTGACGGGCTTTGTCGCCCAGGAGATGCAGAAGTCCGAGATCTGGGGCCCAACCAGCGGCGAGATGGGCTCGTACTTCCTCGCCAACCTCATCGCCGACCGCACCCCCAGCGAGGCGGCGACGCAACGACGCATGAAGGCCCTCCACTTCCACCCCAAGAAGAACTTCTTCCTGGTATGCCTGCACGCATCCGGCGAGGGTCTGTCGCAGCTCCAGGCGGAGCACGTCGCAGGCCAGCTCAGGCCCGTGCTCCACCATGCCCTCTACACGCGCTACCACCAGCAGCTCGTGCTCCTGCTCTCACGTGACTACACCGACCGCCTGTCCCAGCCCGCCGAGCAGAAGCTCCACGAGATCGCGCTGCTCAACAACCTCACCGTGGGAGTCTCGAACCCCTACACCTCGATCACCGAGACGCACACCGCCTTCGACCAGGCCCGCGCCGCCATCCGCCTGGGCGAGCGCATGTCGAAGGCCATCAACGACCACAGGATCTACCACTATACAGACCTGTGCCACATCCATCTCCTCGAGCTCGCAGGAAGGAGGAACGACCTGCTGAAGCTGTGCCACCCCGCCCTGCTCAAGCTCGTCGCGCACGACGAGCAGCGCAAGAGCGAGCTCGTGGAGACGCTCTTCTGCTACCTTCAGACCGGCTGCTCCACCGCACGGTCGTCGAAGGCCCTCAGCCTGCACAAGAACACGCTGCTTTATCGCATCGGCAAGGCGCAGGAGCTGATGGGGCTCGACCTGTCGAGCGGCGAGGACCGCTTCATCCTCCAAATGAGCTTCCGCATCCTGCTGATGCTCGGCATGTTCACGCCTCGCGTCACCCTCGACCGAGAGGAGCTGCGCTCGTCCGAGTAGACGTCGGGATGTGGCCTACGCCTGAGAGAGCAGAAGGGGGCGCCCGCTTCGTGTGGCGGACACCCCCTTGCGTTTACTGCAATCGCCTCCGTCGCGTCGAAGCTCGCTACCGTTCGTCCTTCCAGCGACCGAGCGTGGGCAGCAAGGCGCCCATGAAGGACACCGCCTCGTCGAGGCTCATGCCCGCGGCCTGCGCGAGGTACGGTGCCGACTGCTCAATCACGTCGTCCATGGTCGCACCCGTGAACTTGCCGTCGTCGTAGCACCACTTGCAGTAGTCGGGGTTCTCGGTGCCATCGGCGTCCGTTCCCTTGGGCATGTCGGGAACCGAGAAGGGCGTGCCGCAGCACTGGCACGAGGGCTCCTGGGGCAGGTCGAGCAGGCGCATGACGGGAACGTCGAGGGCGATGGCGATGAGCTTTGCCATGTCGATGCTCGGCGTCGTCTCGCCGGTCTCCCAGCGGCTCACGGCCTGGCGGGTCACATAGAGCTTGTGGGCAAGTTCCTCCTGCGTGAGACCCCTCTCCCTGCGCATCTGGGGCAGAACGTCCTTGATTGCCATGGTTGAACCTCCCATCGTTCACCTGTCTTCTCCATCAGTGTACGAGCGGCACCAAGCGACTGTCGAGCAACGACTTGTTGCACGCGTCACGTCACCCTAGAACCCACAGGCCTCACGAACCACACTCCTGGAAGCCAGATAGGTCACCAGCATGTAGCAGCCATAGACCACCAGCACCAGGCCACCGGTGATGGCGATGCCCTCCATGGGATCGATGCCGAA
>CAMPCT010000332.1 GCA_946647055.1 uncultured Atopobium sp.
CGGATTCGCGTACTTCCCGTCGACGTCATCCATGATTTCCCACGTGGCAGGCACCTCTATGCTTGCCCCGCCATAGGAGACGGTCTGGGTGGAGGCCGACTCGGCCTCCACCACGGCCTCGGCCCCGCCATCCGCGGGCCCATCATCCGAGGCCCCGCCACCCCCGCATCCCACGATGGAGAGTGCCAGCAGGCCAGCAAGGCCAATCGCGAGGAATCTCTTGTTCATGGCGTATCCCACCTTCGAATGGTGTTCCCAGTAGTTGCCATGGTAAACGATATGCATGCCTGGAAGGTGACCACGGCTGACAGCACGGGGCGCCAGTAACCACTGGGGGGTATACCCCCAGTGGTTTTTCGCATACTCCCCTACCGCCTTGCCATCTCCAGGAAGATTGGCAGCAGCGGGTTGTCGTTGTCAGACCTCCAGGCAAGCGACTTGCTCACGACGAGGCCCTTCGCCCGGATGGGCACCTCCACCAGTTCGCCCTCGAAGCCCGGCAGCGGCAGGCTCTGCGGGATGAGGTAGACATAGCGCCCGCGCTTGAGCTCCATGGGCACCGTGTCGATGTTGTCCGTGTAGACCACGTTGCGCTGCGCGAAGCCCACGCGCTCGAGCGCCTCCATGTAGCAGCGGTTGGAGTACGGGTCGTCACGCAGGAGCACGGCGGTCTCGTCCGCAAGGTCGTCCAGCGTGATCTCGTCGCGCGACGCCAGCGGATGGTCGACAGACACCAGTGCCGCCAGCCCGTCCGAGAGGATGTCCTGGTAGCGAAGCCACTCCGCGTCCGGGTGGTTCGCCCGCGGCAGCACGCCCACGTCGATGCGCTCCTCGGCCAGCGCCTGGAACACCTCCTGCGGCTGGTACGAGAACCTCCTGAGCCTCACGCCCGGATACTCTGTCGAGAAGCGCTCCATGGCGTCACCAAAGTCCTGGCGGATCGTGTAGTAGAGCATCCCGATGCGCAGGTTTCCGGTGAGACCGGCCTTGTAGCCCGCGATGTCATCGGTGAGGCGGTCGTAGCTGCGCAGTATTTGACGGAAGCCCTTGTACGCGCGCTCGCCCGCCTCGGTGAGGGAGACGGAGTGCCTGTCGCGGTCGATGAGGCGCACGCCCAGCTCGCGCTCGAGCTCCTGCATGTGGCGGCTGAGCGCCGGCTGGGTCATGAAGAGGCTCCGCGCAGCACGCGAGAAGTTGCCCTCGTCATGGATGGCCACGAACTCCCTCATGTACTCGATGCGCATGGCTGCCTCCGTTATACGCTCTCCGTATCACCAAACGACGTTCGTTATAACCGTTTCGCATAACAACGACGCACAATGAGGGTAACGAACGGCACGAATAAAGGCAAGGTCCAAAGGAGGCTTCCATGAACGTCACCCCGTCCGTCAAGCTCACCCCGCTCATCCCCAACCTGGTCCCGCGCAACAAGGTGTTCGTCTGCCCCGAGAGCTCCTGGATGCCCGACTCCGACGGCGCCTGGCAGCTGCACCCCTTCGCGTTTGACCGCTGGGACGTCGAGGAGATGTCGTACTACGACACCTGCTCGCTGCACTGCGCGCTCAACCCCTTCAACGTCTTCGAGGTCCATGGCGCCGACTACCTCAAGATGCTCGAGTTCACCACCGTCAATACGTTCCGCTCGTTCCCCGTGGGCAAGGCGCGTCACGCCATCTTCTGCGACGACGGCGGCAAGATTCTCACCGACGGCATCGTCATCCGCACCGGCGAGGAGGACTTCCTGGCATTCAACCTGGTCGACCCCGCGTTCCTCAACCAGCAGATGGGCGGCATGTTCGACATCCAGTCGCGCAACCTCCGCGAGGAGTACTTCGTGTTCCAGCTCTGTGGCGCGCGTTCGCTCGAGGTCGCCGAGCAGGCCTGCCAGCAGGACCTGCATGACCTCAAGTTCATGTACTCCTGCACCGCCGAGGTCGATGGCATGCCGGTGCGCGTGCTCCGCACGGGCATGGCGGGCACGCTCGCCTACGAGATTCACGGCAACGTGACCGATGCGCAGGCCATCTACCAGCGTCTCCTTGACGTAGGCGCCGAGTTTGGCATCCAGGAGATCGGCCGCTTGGCCTACGTCAACCAGCACTGCGAGGGCTCGATCTTCCAGCTGGCAGAGCACTTCAACATCCGCTTTGACATCCCGGGCGACAAGTTCCTGATCACCGGCAGCCTGCCCGAGGACTCCGAGCTCCAGTACCACAGCCCGTACGACTGTGGCTGGGGCAAGCTCGTGCGCTTTGACCACGAGTTCCCCGGCAGGGCGGCGCTTCTCGCCGAGCGCGACAGCCACCACAACACGGCCGTCCACCTGGTGTGGAACAAGGAGGACGTGCTTGCCGTGCAGGCAGCCGTCATGGACCCCGAGCTGCGCGTGGACTACATGGACATGGTGGGCGACTACGACTACCGCAACAACTGCATGACCATCCACATGGACGCCATCATGGACGGCGAGCGCATCGTCGGAGCCTCGAGCGGCCGCATGCTCTCGGCCAAGACGCGCGAGATGATCTCGATCGCCACCATCGACGAGGACTATGCCGTCGAGGGGCGCGAGGTCGAGGTCCTGTGGGGTCGTCCCGGCACGCACCAGATGCGCGTCCGCGCCACGGTGACGCTCTTCCCCTACA
>CAMPCT010000333.1 GCA_946647055.1 uncultured Atopobium sp.
CCTGGGTTCTCCCTTATGAAGCGGGAGATCCCGTCCGCCGCGCCGAACTCCTCCTCCGTCATCGCGGATCCCCCCATCGTCTCGATGATGCGGATGGCGGCGTTCGCGAGCAGGAACCCCAGCGCGAAGAACGCGACCTTCCTTGCATTCACCATGGCAGAACCCCCTTCCATCAAGCAGGCCCCGGGAAGGCCACAGCGCCCATGGTGCGGACGGATAATCCTCCCCACCATGGATGCTACAAGCCCCGCCGGACAGAAACTCGATCGCGGCCAAGTTGTCGAAAGTGAGAACAAGGACCCCAGAGTGAGCACGGGGAATCAAACGGAAGAGCATCCCGAAAATGCGCCGTTTTTGTGAACGAATTCTACCTATTTTTCTACCCATACCCAAACCCACACCAGTATTTACGCAAACAGGTCAGACGCAATAAGCGTCTGACCTGCGGAAATGCTGGTGCCCCCGGGCCGATTCGAACGGCCGACACCCGCTTTAGCTCGGTTGTTGACCTTCGCTTTGAGCTGCATGGCGTTGTTTGTCCTCAAAGCATCGCCTCCACATAGGGCCTGACCTTTGCCTCAACCTTCATGAGACGAGCGTACTCCATGAGGCGGACAGTATTCCTTCCCTCGCTTGACAGGTAGGCGCGAATCGAGGGGATGGCCAGCTGCAGGTCTGGGGAGGAG
Organism: uncultured Atopobium sp.; assembly: GCA_946647055.1. The sequence goes on from CAMPCT010000333.1 coordinate 687, forward strand.
GTTGACCTGAAGAGGTCGCAGATGGCGCGCTCTGGGCAGTAGGCGGCAACCGCGTTCCCATAAGGCGTCCTGACCTCCACCGAGCCGGCCTGGTAGAGGCCCGCGGAGACCGTACGGGCGTCTATTCCCGCGTCCCTTGCGTTTCTGGTGTTGTATCCCCGGGGAAACGTCATGGTCATCGCATCGGGGGCTCGGTCTGTGAGCCCGTGCAGGTAGAGAGCCGTCTCGTGCGAGAAGACGCCCCGCGCGAAGCGGTGCTGTGCCAAGGCGAACTCGTCCTCCCAGGCATCAGGAAGCGAGTAGACGCCCCGTGCGATACGGGAGAGCTCTCCTCTCTTGACGGCCTCGGAGAGCTCGCGCCTGGCAATCCCTGCGGCAGTGGCCTCGCCCGACGACACCATTCCGTTGTTCATTTGGGCCAACGTCACCAGCTCTTTCCGCATCATTCTCCGTTCGACGTACAACTATGCTACCGTTTTCATTATATGTAGCATTTATGTACGGTCAAGCGAAGCTCCTCAGCTCCTGCGGAGCGAGCCTCCTGCCCATGACCTCGTCTATCGTCATGGCGGCCGCCCGCTTGGCGTCCGCGTCAGCGCTCGCGTAGATGTTGAGCGTCATCGCCGCGTTTGCATGGCCCATGATCGAGCTCACGGTCTTGACGTCGATTCCCTCGGCGATTGCGAAGGTGGCGAAGGTGTGACGGAGGTCGTGGAAGGTCGGCCTCCTGCCTTGTGTTCCCACGAGGCCCATGGAGTCGGCGAGGGCCTTCCAAGGCCTCCAGAGGCCATGCGGCTTCATGAACGAGCCGTCCACCTCACCGAGGACGTAGATCTGGGACATGCGCTCCTCCGAGGGCTCGAGGCCTGCGACGATGAGCTCGGTCTCCTGAGCGTCCTTCCTTGCCTTCAGCTTCTCTGCGAGGACGAGCGTGAGGGGGATGTCGCGCACGCTCGTACGCGTCTTGGGAGGCTTGACGTAGTACTTTCCGTTATCGCGTGCCACAGACCTCCTCACCCAGAGGGTGCGGTTCTTGAGGTCCACGTCGGCCCACCTGAGCCCGCAGAGCTCGCCCTCGCGCATTCCGGTGGAGAGAGCCATGAGCACGGCGAGGTTGAAGGGCGTGTCCGCAGCCGCGTCAAGGTACGTGAGGAGTGCGCGCCTTGTGCGCTCACTGAGGGCGTTGGGCATGGGGTCCTCAGCCTTGGGAGGCCTCACAGCGGCGAGCGGGTTCCTGGGGATGAGGTCGGCCTGGACGGCCTGCTCGCAGGCGCTCTTGAGCAGGACGTAGGCCTTGCGCACCGTGGTGCCCGAGAGGCCGTCTTTGAGGAGCTTGGCCTCCCATGCCCTCACCTGTGCCGCGTTGAGCTCCGAGAGGCGGATCCTGCCGAGGCCGTTCGAGACGTTCTTGGCGTAGCAGCGGTAGCCGTTGATGGTGGAGCGCTCGAGCGAGCGAGACCTGTCGAGGTCGGATATGTAGCTGTCGAGGTACTCGTCCACCGTCATGGTTGCCTTGGCAACCTCCGCCTTGCGCTCGTGCTCCTCCTCGAGCGCGATTCTCATCTCCGCGAGTTCTCGCTTTGCCTCGGAGATGCCTTGGGCCTTTAGTGTGCGAACTGTCTGACGCCACTCGCCGTCCTTGTCCTTGTACTTGAAGACGCCGCGGAACGGCGGCTTCTTGCCGCGTATAAACGCGTTGGTGAAGTGCATAGAATCCGTCCCCTCGCCTTGCACCAAACGTGCACCAAATCGCTTGGTGCACGTGCACCAAACTCGGGCGTCGAGCCCTTCCGGTCATGGCGAAGGTTACACGGCATTGCGCCGTTTACGTGGCGATATCCGCGAGCGTGTACACGCCTGGCGAGGAAATATGCCCAGCGTGTCCCGCTGGGGGTCAAGGGGTCGCTGGTTCGAATCCAGTCCACCCGACCAGAACTTCCGA
>CAMPCT010000334.1 GCA_946647055.1 uncultured Atopobium sp.
CTGCCTCCGCGACCTCGATGGGACCAAAGCTCAGGCTGCCACGAAACTTCACGTCAAAGAGTTCGTCCCTGCGTTTTGCGAGGGCGCGGTCGAGCAGCGTGGGAAAGCAGACGTTGGCGATGTAGTCGACCCAATCGCCGCTCTTGACGACCTTCACCGCCTCCTCTGGGGTGCGGAGCTTTCTCTGGTACTCGGCGTAGTGGTTGCTCATCATGGCTTCCTACGGTCGGGCTTGCGATACGACGGATTATACGTGTGGGCTGTCGCTCCTGTCATCGCGACTGGTTCCTCGTGCTGCCACGACAACCGAAATCATCCCAGCTCTACCCACGTATGCGGTCGTTCGTTGCATTGCAACTCGCTTCGCCTCCGCGCAACTCGGACACCCTCAAATGCATCTTGGTCTGACCTCATCGGTAGGCGCCGCGTACAAGCAGGTGCGATTCAGGTAATGGTATGCTGCCGTCATGAACGCAAGGGAGATAGGCACATGACGCATGGCACCACGCTCAACATCTCGCGGAGGACGCTGCTCGCCGGCATGGCTGGCGCAGTCGCACTCACCGGCACGGCGTGCGGGGCGACTGCAGGTGACGCACAGGGAGGCTCCTCGCCCGCAGGAGAGACGACGGACCCAAGAGCCCCCGTATACAGCTTTGACATGCATGCCGACACGATCGATGTCCTGGGCATGAGGTCACACGCCCCCTACGCCAACTTCAACAACAAGTTCTCGGGCAGCCTCGCGGACACCAACGCCCAAGTGTCAGCCAACCGCATGGGAGGGGTGCGCTGGGCACAGTGCTACGCCATCTGGATCCCCGATGCGGAGGGCGACGAGCAGCCCGACATCTCGGCAATCGAGTGGTACCGAGAGGGCGTCGCGTGGTTCAAGCAGCAGATGGAGGAGCTGAGCGACACGTTCACGCACGTGCGCAGGTTCTCCGACATCCCCTCCATCCTGGACGAAGGCAAGGTGGCTGCAATCCTCACGGTGGAGAACGCCGCATGCCTTGACGCCGGGCTTGAGGTCGTTGACGAGTTCGAACGGGATGGGGTGCTCGTCGCTGGGGTCACGTGGAACTACAAGAACGTCCTCGGCAGCGGAAACGTGTACCCCGACCAGGGACTCTCGCAGCTGGGCAGGGAGTACGTCGCGGCGCTCGAGGAGCATGGGATCGTGGCCGACGTGTCCCACCTCAACGAGAAGGGCTTCTGGGAGCTGGACGAGATCGCGACCAAGCCCTACGTGGCCACGCACTCGAACGCGCGCTCCGTATGCAACCACCTGCGCAACCTCACCGACGAGCAGTTTGGTGCCCTGACGGCACGCGGCGGTGTGGTGGGCCTCAACCTCCACGAGGGCTTCGTGCACGAGGGCGGGTTTGCCTACACCTTTGACGAGCTGGCAGCCCACGTTGACCACTGGCTCAGCCTAGGTGGCGAGGACCACATTGCCCTGGGTACCGACCGCGACGGGGCCGACATCCCCACATGGCTCGCAGACTGCTCGGCCCAGCGGTACCTGTTCGAGCGCTTTGAGGAGCGATTCGGCCAAGACATCACCCGCAAGCTCTTCTACGAGAACGCGCTGAGGTTCTTCAGCTCCATTTCGTAGACGCCCCTGATGACGTCCCGTAACACGAAGCGGTGCATCGATTTCTCGAATGCACCGCTTCTGACCTGCGTTTCATTGTTTCTGCGCTCCCGTGCAGGGGCGACTAGCCCACCCCCTTAGAAGACGCCGAGTCCAATGCCAACGTAATCGCAGGTTCCGAAGCCCGTAACGCCCACGCCGTTCTCCGTGTCCACGGTATTCGAGTCATTGTCGTGGCCGCCGCCGATGATGATGCACCACGATCCACCCGCCACGGCTTCCAGCTCACCGTCGCTCAACTCGCGAGCCTGGGTCGACTCCACCGCCTCTTCGAAGGTGTAGGGCAGGCCGACCTCTGCGGCAAGCGGCGCGACGGTTGCGTCAAAGAGCGCCTTCTCGCTGCTCTTGTCACCGTCGAAGGCCTTGAACGCGGCCTCCATCTTTGCCCGCAGCGCCTCGTCCTCGCGCAGGAGCTTCTCGAACTTGATCGCATTCTCAGCTGCCATGATGGCTCCTCTCGGTCGTGCTTCTGGCAACTCTCGTTGTCCTCTACCTCTTATACGAACGCCCACAGGATTCGTCTCATGACACGTCTCCCTCGTCCCGTCCGCTTTGGTGCTCTTTTGGTACCCGCGGGGACCTTCATTCCGGCTTGCTCAAGTGGCTAACAGGATACGTTCAAGCTGCCCCACTACAGGGCGAGCAAGTTGGGCGTCTCGTAATCAACGACAACAAACGAGCCGTCGTTGATCTCATCCAGCCTGGTGCGGAGTGTTGCGAGGAGGGAGAGCATCTTCTCCCTGTCGGCCTTACGCAGCTCCTCGTTGAACCAGCAGCCTTGGTCGTGGGAGTCGAACTCGAGGTACGAATCGTACATCTCGGCGATCTCCTCGTTGATCTCAAGCACCACGGGGTCGTTCTCGACCAGTGGGAGCTTGCCCTCGGTCGTGATCCCGTCCTCCCCGAGGACCCAGACCGCCCCGCGAAGGTACTCGTTCTCAAGCTTGACCGTGTACATGCGGCATC
>CAMPCT010000335.1 GCA_946647055.1 uncultured Atopobium sp.
GGCTCGTCCAGAAGCAGCAGGTTGCCGCCCTGCTGCAGGGTGAGCGCCAGGTTGAGGCGGTTGCGCTCGCCGCCGGAAAGCACACCAGCCTTCTTCTGCTGGTCCTGGCCCTTGAAGCCAAAGCTTGCCACGTAGGCACGGCTGGGAATCTCGGTACCACCTACGGTGATGAAGTCGTTGCCCCCGCTCACGACCTCCCAGAGGGTCTTGTCGGGGTCAATGCCGGCACGGTTCTGGTCGACGTAGGAGATCTTGACGCTCTCGCCGATCTCGAGCTCGCCCGAGGTGACATCCTCGAGGCCAACGATGGTCTTGAACAGCGTGGTCTTGCCCACGCCGTTGGGACCGATGATGCCCACGATGCCGTTGCGCGGCAGGATGAAGCTGAGGTCGTCGATGAGGACGCGGTCGCCAAAGCTCTTGCACAGGTGCTTGGCCTCGATGACCTTCTGGCCCAGACGCGGACCAGCCGGGATCTGAATCTCGGTGAAGTCGAGCTTCTTGGAGCGCTCTGCCTCGGCGGCCATCTCCTCGTAGCGGGCAAGACGCGCCTTGCCCTTCGCCTGACGGGCCTTGGCTCCAGAGCGCACCCACTCGAGCTCGCGCTCGAGCTTCTTGGCGCGCTTGGCGTCCTGCTCGCCCTGGAGCTTGAGACGGGCGGCCTTCTTCTCGAGGTAGGTGGAGTAGTTGCCCTCATAGGGGAAGAGCTGGCCACGGTCGACCTCGCAGATCCAGCCGGCCACGTTGTCGAGGAAGTAGCGGTCGTGCGTGACGGCCATGACCGCACCTTCGTAGCGGTGCAGGAACTGCTCGAGCCAGAGCACGGACTCGGCGTCGAGGTGGTTGGTGGGCTCGTCAAGGAGCAGCAGGTCAGGAGCCTCGAGCAAGAGGCGGCACAGCGCCACGCGACGGCGCTCGCCGCCCGAGAGGATGGTCACCGGGGCGTCAGGGTCCGGACACTGAAGGGCATCCATCGCCTGGGAGAGCTGGCTGTCCAGGTCCCAGCCGTTGGCGGCGTCGATGTCGTTCTGGAGACGCCCCATCTCGTCCATGAGGGCGTCGAAGTCAGCGTCGGGGTCGGCCATCTCCATGCCGATCTGGTTGAAGCGCTCGACCTTGGCGATGACGTCCGAGAAGGCCATCTCGATGTTCTCGCGGACGGTCTTGTCCTCGTCGAGCTTGGGCTCCTGCTCGAGAAGGCCCACCGTATAGCCAGGCGTGAGGCGCGCCTCGCCATTGGAGACCTCCTCGACACCAGCCATGACCTTGAGCAGCGTGGACTTGCCCATGCCGTTGGGGCCGACGACACCGATCTTGGCACCGGGGAAGACGCCCACCGTCACGTCATCGAGGATGACCTTGTCACCGTGGGCCTTGCGGGCCTTGTACATCTGGTACACGAACTCTGCCATGGCAACTCCTATCGCTTGGGTACTCCCCTAGTGTGGCAGAAGCAACGGCCTTTTGGGAGCGTGGCGTCGACTGGGACGAAACCTCCGTCCCTTCGTCCCAAGCAAGGAGCGCACGTCTGGGCTATCCTTCTCTGGAGAAGCAAGCAAGATGGGAGCCAGGGTGGCACGACACGTACGACAGGACGGCCAGCGCCCCAGGAGGGCGCGAATCGTCGCCGAGGACCGGGACACACAACGCGCGGGACATCTTCGTCGGGAGGACCGCAGGGCGCGTCGCAAGCGTGAGGCTTCCGCCCCCACAGGCCGAAACGTCAAGAAGGGGTCTCGCCAAAGCAGCCCTCCCGGCTACGACATCGAGGCCGAGCGCGCACGCCGCCCCCTCATGGGCACCGTCATCGCCCTTGGCGTGCTCCTCGCCGTCTTCCTCGCCGCCTTTGGCCTGCTCGTCACCTGCTCGCGTGGTTCCGAGTTTGGTGCCGAGGTTGCCGGGAACGCCACACTCGAGGAGGCGCCCGCGTTCAACTGGGACTATCTCACGATTGACTCGCACGGGTTCCCCGCCTACATCGTCGATGGGAAGCTCATCTCACGCTTTGGCGTCGACGTGTCCGACCACAACGAGCAGATCGATTGGGAGACTGCCGCCGCGCAGGGCGTGTCGTTCGCCTTTGTCAGGCTAGGCTATCGCGGCATGGCCGACGGTCAGCTCTACTACGACGACTACTACGCCTATAACCTGGACGAGGCGCGTGCCGCAGGCCTCGATGTGGGCGCCTACTTCTTCTCGCAGGCCGTGTCCGTCGACGAGGCAGTCGCCGAGGCGGACCTCGCCATCGCGCTCCTCGACGGCAGGAGCCTCCAGCTCCCCGTGGTGTTTGATCACGAGGCGCCGGAGGGTTCGTCCCGCGCTGCGGGTCTCTCGACCGAGGACCTCACGGCGGCAGCCGTCGCGTTCTGCGAACGCATGGAGGCCGCGGGTTATAAGACGATGGTCTATGGCAACCAGTACGACATTGCCCGCTTCGACATGTCCCAGCTGGGCGACAGGCCACTCTGGTATGCGGAGTACGTCTCCCAGCCAACCGTCAACTATGCGTTCTCGTACTGGCAGTTCGCCGCAGTCGAAGGTGCCGTCGAGGGCATTCCCGGTGAGGTCGACCTCGATATCGACCTATCAGGCGCCCTACCCTGACGGGGGAGACAGTG
>CAMPCT010000336.1 GCA_946647055.1 uncultured Atopobium sp.
GGAGAGGGTGCACGACGCCCTCGAGGCGCTGCTCGCACGCGACAACGAGCTGGTCTACGTCTAGGACACTTCGAGAGAGAGGAGAGAGCCAAGGTGAAGGGACTGGAGGCAATCCGCAAGGGCAAGCAGGAGGCGGCGCAGGCCGAGGCGGCACGCTACAGCGCAGCCGCCTGCGCCGAGGCGCTGGGCGTGTCGCTGCCCACCTACTCGGCCATCGAGGCCGACCCAGCGCACAGGCTCACGTTCGAGCGCGCGCGGGTTCTGGCCGACCACCTCGGGTGCGACGTCACCGATATTTTTTTGTCCAGCGACCTAAATAAAATTTAGGTCAGGAAGGGAGACCGAAATGACCGTCACGACCATCATCGACGCCATCCGCCGCGAGCTGTCCCAGTGGACGCTCGGCGACGTCGTGGCGCTCGTCGCGGTGACGTGCCCGCTGTGGCTGCCGCGCGCGCTGCGCCTGCTGGGGGTGATCTAGGTGGCATGCCAGCTCACCCTCACCGACGGCGTGCGCTACCGCTGCCCGCTGTCCGTCCGAGACCGCCGCGCGCTCTTCGCGGAGTGGTGCGAGCTGAACGGCGAGCTGCTGTCACGCATCGAGCAGAAGGCGCTCGCGCTCGCCGCCATGGGGCACAGGCGCATCTCCACGCAGTACCTCGTGGAGTGGGCGAGGTACGAGCTGCCCGTCAAGGCCGTGGCCGTGCCCTACGAGGACGAGCGCGGCAACATCAGGCGCTACGGCATCAACAACTCCGACTGCGCCGCCCTCGGGCGCTGGCTGCTCGAGCAGCACCCGGAGCTGCCCATCGAGTGCAGGCGCTCGGCGCTTGACGAGGGGGTGGCGGCATGAGTCAGGCGGTTGTCCTCACCAAGGACGTGAACAACCTGCTCGCGGAGGTCGACAGGCTCACCGTCAACATCCCTGACGCCGAGACCGCAAAACAACTCGTAGCGCGTGTCGTAGGCATCGAGGAGACGCTGAGGCAGATGGACCACTACGAAAGGGTGGCGTGCATTATGGCGGAGGCCGAGGCCCTGCTGTACGTGCGCATCTGTGAGCAAAACCTGCAAGAAAGAAGCCTAAAGGGCCAAAGGCTCAACATTTGCTACTGGGTGGCGGGCATGACGCCGGAGGAGCGTGCCAACCTAATCGACCGATGCAGAAGCGGCGTGACGATCACCTATCTGTACAAGAACATCAACAACAGCATGCGCCAGTACAAGAGGGTGGCGACGATTCACCGCAACGCCGACGTCGCGCTTCAAGAGTACAAGGCGCAAGGCAGCGTAACCATCAGTACCGACAGGATGATGGTCGGGCTTAACGAAAGCCACGCGAACAGGCGCGCAGCCGACGCGGAGCGAGACAGGGTCAAGGACAGGCTCCTTAGGCTCGGCGCCGTGTGCATCGGAGATGGCAAGTATGTCGACAGGGGCGACCCCCGCGCACGTAAGGCGCTCGTGAGCATGGTCCGCAGCATCGCAACCGACATAGAGAGCGCGGCGAGTCTCGCCGTCACGTGTGGAGCCGTCGACGCGCTCGAGGAGACGTGCAACTGGCCTAACACCAGCGACTTGGTCGCACATGTCGCAAAGCTGATTCTCGCTGAAGTCGAGAAGGCGTCCTCATGAGCCGCCAGCGCGCCAAGGGCACCCGCCTGGAGACGGCGTTCAGGACGTTCGCGAGGCTCGCCGCGGGCGACGACCGCATCGAGCGCATGCCGCTGCATGGGTCGCGCGACGTCGGCGACATCTCCGGGCTGTACCGCGCGGGCAGGCCGCTCGTCGTAGAGGTGAAGAACTGCAGGCGCACCGAGCTGGCCGCGTGGGCCGACGAGGCCGAGCGCGAGCGTGGCAACGCGGACGCCCTCGCGTGGGCGGTGGCGTTCAAGCGCAGGGGACGTGGAATCGATACGCCCGAGGGTATGGGCGACCAGTTCGTGCTCATGGACTGGGCGTCGTATATGGCCCTCGTGACGGGTGACAGATGGGAGGAGAAGGAATGAGCAGGGACGCACTGGAGCGGCTGGCCGTGGCGCAGGCGCTCTACAAGGAGCTGGGCGCGATAACGAGCACGGGCAACCCGTACAGCCTGCGCGGCATGTGCGACGAGGAGCTGCGCGCCGACTTCGAGGAGGACGGCACCGACCGCAGGCGCATCACGCTGAACGGCGTCGAGGTCGGCAAGCTTTCGGTGAAGGTCACGAAGCCGGGGAAGCCCAAGGCGGTGCAGGTGGACGTGGCCGAGTCCGCGGTGTGGCTGCGCGAGCAGCTGGAGGAGCGCCCCGACTGGCTGCTCGGATGGCTCGGTGCGCACTCCACGGAGATCGCGCAGGCGTGCCTCGACGCCACGGGCGAGGTGCCCGACGGCTACGAGGCCAAGGCCGCCAAGGGCGGCGAGTTCGCGGGCACGACGCTCTCGGGCTGCACCGCCGAGAGGGTGCAGGCTGCCACGGGCGTGCTGCTGCAGTCTGAGGTGCTGGCGCTTCTGGAAGGGGGCGAGTAGCCATGACGCGCGACTGGAGGAGCTACGCCGACTGCATGCGCGACAGCCTGCGCTGCGACCGCAAGCGCATCGTGGACGCCCAGAACGCGCTCTGGGACTGCG
>CAMPCT010000337.1 GCA_946647055.1 uncultured Atopobium sp.
AGGTCAAAGGCTGCGACACACCCACCTACATCCAGACCCACAAGATGCTTCCCCCGGGCAAGGAGAGCCTCTACGAGGCCTGCTTTTATGTTGGCTACGCATCCCAGCTACCCGAGCGCCTTGTCGGCGAGAACCGGCTGAGCATCGCCTGCATCGAGGACGCCCCCATCCCCGAAGAGGTCCTTGCGCGCGACGAGCTCAACCTCTACCTACTGCCCGCAGACATCGACCAGTTCGACGTCCTCAACTCCATTGCCGACATCCTCATCGACGAGGCGTGGATCACGGCGGCCATGCGGCGCATCCTCGACGACCTCTACTCTGGCGCGGGCCTCCAAGCCCTCACCGACACCGCCTCCGACATCTTTGGCAACCCCATCTTCGTCAACGACTCATCGTTCAAGCTCCTCGCGATGACCCAGGGCATCACGTTCGAGGATGCACGGCTCGAGCAGCAGAAGGAGCTGGGATACGTCCACCCCGACATCGTCGAGGCCATGCGTCGCGATGACATCGACTTCGAGATGGGAAGCCACGGTGGGCGGACCATTCTCGTGCACCGTCCCGACTCGAGCGAGGTGTGGCTCTTCTGTGGCATCAGCCTCCATGGCATCGGCATCGGGTTCATCGGCATTCCCAACATCTTTCGTGAGCATTCACCACGCGACCTCGAGCTGCTTGACCGCTTCTCCAAAATCGTCGCGGTCGAGATGGAGAAGGACGACTTCTATCGCGACACGCGAGGCGTGCGGTTTGGGTACCTGCTCTCAGACCTGCTGTCCGGCAAGGTCCAGAGCAGACGCACCGTCGAGCAGCGCGTCCGCAGCGTCCGTTGGGACGTACGCGCATGGAACCGGATCATCACGGTCACTGACCCCAATGGCTTCATCCCCGCCGAGAAGTCCCAACGCATCGCAGAGCGGGTCCAGCACATCATCATTGGGTCGCGCTGGACGACCCATCGCCACAACATCGTGTTCTTTGTGAGCCGAGACGAATCGAACGGATTCACCGAGAGAGAGCTCGAAGGGCTGAGGGACTTCCTCTCCGCCAGCGGGCTTGTCGCAGGCGTGAGCATGGCCTTCCCCGACCTCCTCGACTCGTCCAAATACTACCGACAGTCGGTGCGGGCAATCGACGCGGCACTCCTCGTGCGCAAGCAGGGGCACGTCTTCACGTACTCCGACATGCTCACCTTCTATGCCGCACAGACGCTCCTGAAGCGCAACGACGTCGACGAGTTCTGCCCCGAGGCAATCGCGACCATCAGGTCATACGATGCGGAGCATGGGACGGAGCTCTGCCAGACCCTCGAGCAGTACCTGCTGCACGTTGGTGACCCCGTAGCCGCCGCCAAGGCCCTGCACGTGCACCGAAACACCCTGCTCTACCGCATCAACAAGGTCCGCGAGCTCACCGGCATGGACCTCACGGACGGCAACGAGCGCCTTGCTGCCCAGCTCTACTTCAGGCTTGCCGAGTGCCACCGGGGATCCCAGCTGCTCGAGCGCCGCCCAGAGGGTTAGACCGGGACGTAGACGTCATAGCGCACGACCTTGCCCGCAAGGCTGCTGCTGGGCTTGAGGCCTGCCAGGTTAGGGCCCTTGAGCGGGCGCTTCACCACGACCTTGCGTGGGCGCGTGGCAAGGGCGGCTCGTAGCAGCGCCTCGGCGTCCTCGTCGCTGCAGGGGCTCTCGAGCATCTGGAACAGCTGGAGCTTCTTCTTGGTCGCCGCATCCTTGCGCTTGGCGGGAAACATCGGGTCCAGGTAGATCACATCGGGTGCCTCGGTGAGCCCCGCAAGCACCCCCACGCTGTCGCCCTCGACCAGGCGCATGCGGGCGACAATGTCCTCTAGCTGCGGATTATTTGCCGCGCGTTCAAGGCCGTCGCGCAACAGCGCTGCAATGACCGGGTCGTGCTCCACGAGCGTCACCTCGAACCCCATCGCGGCAAGCAGCAGCGAATCCTCCCCCAGTCCAGCCGTGGCGTCAAACGCCCTGGGCCGCTCGACCCCGCGAACGCGCGCCGCCCGCACGAGCAGCTCGTGCGTGAGCCGGTCCCGGCGCAGACGCGACAGCATGGTCGTGAAGTCACAGCGCAAGGCCATGTCGCCATGCACCAGCGCCAGGCCCGCCTCGTCACGACAGAGTACGAGGCCCTCGGGAAGGATTGTGTCGCAGTACTCACTCATGCGAACAGCTATAGCCCATACCCTCCGGCGTTGCAAGCCCGGCTTTCCTACCCCCGATACGAGAAGCTCGAGGGATGCTTGCGACCCCACGCCAGGTACAGCACGACGCTCACCACGCAGGCGACCGACATGATCGCCCACATGGATCCGTAACCCAGGCTGGTGATGAGGACGCCTGCGATGCCGGCACCCACTCCGATGCCGATATCGTAGGCGCACAGGAACGTGGAGTTGGCCGAGCCACGGCTCTCGTCGCTGGCGGTGTGCACGGCCATGCTCTGCAGAGCCGGCTCAAGGCCGCCAAAGCCGTAGCCCGCAAGAACCGCGGCCAGGTAGAAGGTGATGGCATTGGGCACAAAGGCCATGAGGAGGAACGCCGCCAACATCGCCGCATTGCAGGTGTAGACGAAGAT
>CAMPCT010000338.1 GCA_946647055.1 uncultured Atopobium sp.
GGGGGAAGCATCTTGTGGGTCTGGATGTAGGTGGGTGTGTCGCAGCCTTTGACCTGCCTGATGTGGAACTGCTCGAGCGGCGCGACTATCTTCGTGATTTCCATGGAAACCCCTTTGTGAGCGCTCACAAGTTGCGGTCCATAGTACCTGACTACTTCTGTTAGGCGCAACATTGTTCAGGTCACCATGGGGGCTTAGATTCTAGGTTGGCATGCTTTAGCAGAGAAACGCGTCCAGCAGGGAGGTCACCATGGAAGTCAGAGAGCAGGCGTATCAGAAGATCGTTCAGCGTTGCTGCCAGCTGTTTGGCAAAACGCCTGATGAGATTAGCGAGGACACGCGCTTCATCGAGGATCTTGGCGCTCGTTCCGGCAACGTCAGCCAGATGACCAACTTCCTCGAGGACGAGTTCGACGTCGAGATCAGCTTCATGGAGTTCCGTCGTCGTCCCACCGTGGGCATGGCTGCCGACTACATCGCGGAGCTTTGTGAGGAGGAATAAAACGTGAGGTATGCCGCTGACCATTTCGGCTAGCGGCCTTGTTCGTGACGCAAATGGCAGTTCTGGATACCCGGGCTCTTGGGAGGGTCCGGGGCAGGCGAAGCCTGCACAAGGAGAGGAGTTCGAAATGCCCGAAGGAATGCCTCCGATGCCCGAGCCCGAGCGCTTCACCAAGATCGAGACCTTCAAGGGTGTCGAGATCGAGACCATCTACCGCAAGGCAAAGACGCCCATCGACCCCGCCCTCGAGAACCGTGACGCCGAGGGCGCCGGCATGAACGCCATGGGCATGGGCGTGTGCCCCGCCCTGAACCCGCGCACCTACGAGGCGGCGCCCGGCATCATCTGCGAGCAGGACGTCGCGGTGACGCTGCGCGACGGCACCACCATCTACACCGACATCTTCCGCCCCGACACCGACGAGAAGGTCCCCGTGCTCATCTCCTGGAGCTTCTATGGCAAGCGCCCGGGCGAGGGCATGAGCGAGTGGCAGATCATGGGCGTCGCCCCCGGCACCGTCTCGAAGATGGCCAAGTTCGAGTCGCCTGACCCCATGTACTGGTGCTACCAGAACTACGCGGTCGCCAACGTCGACCCGCGCGGCGTGGGTCACTCCGAGGGTGACGTCAACTGCTTTGGCACCCAGGACGCTCGCGATGGCTACGACTTCGTCGAGTGGGTCGCGGCCCAGCCGTGGTGCAATGGCAACGTGGGCATGAGCGGAAACTCCGCCGTCGCCATGAGCCAGTGGCGCATCGCGGCCGAGCAGCCGCCCCACCTCAAGTGCATCGCCCCGTGGGAGGGCACGAGCGACATCTACCGTGAGAACATGTTCGAGGGCGGCATCTCGGCATACATGTTCAACGAGTTCATCGTGGGCTCGGTCACCGGCGAGAACGGCGTCGACGACATGGTCGCCATGGCCCAGCGCTCCCCGCTCATGAACGAGTACTGGGAGGACAAGATCCCCGACTTCAGCAAGATCAACATCCCCGTGTACTGCACGGCTTGCTGGAACCACTTCCACCTGCGTGGTGCCTTCCAGGGCTTCCGCAAGATCAAGACCCGCAAGAAGTGGATGCGCGCGCACCGCGAGTTCGAGTGGCCCGATGGCTATGACCGCGAACACCTCGCCGAGCTCAAGATGTTCTACGACCGCTACCTCAAGGACATCCACAACTGCTGGGAGTCCACGCCACGCGTGCGCCTCGAGGTCCAGGATGCCAAGGAGTTCCTGTACGCCAAGGATCGCCCCGAGGACCGCTTCCCGCTCAAGCGCACCGAGTACAAGAAGCTCTACCTGGATGCCGGCAACAACGCCCTGTCCTGGGAGCCGGTCGAGGCCGAGAGCAGCTTCCGTTATGACGGCAATGACGGTGTCGCCAACTTCGACATCCGCTTCGACGAGGACATCGAGATCACGGGCTACATGAAGCTGCGCCTGTGGGTCGAGGCCGACGGCAACGACGACATGGACCTCTTCGTGAACATCCAGAAGCTCGACACCAAGGGCGAGTGGCTGCCCATCACCGTCCTGGGTGAGAAGCACCCGGGTGCCTGGGGCAAGATGCGCGTCTCCCACCGCGCCCTCGACGAGGAGCTCTCCACCAAGTTCCAGCCCGTTCAGAGCCACCGCAAGGAGGAGAAGCTCGCCCCCGGCGAGATCGTCCCCGTGGACATCGAGATCGTCCCCCACAGCCGCTTCTGGCACGCGGGCCAGAGCCTGCGCGTCCAGGTTGCCGGCCGCTACATCCGCGAGGGCTGGTTCGAGCCGCTCATGTGGGAGACGCTCAACAAGGGCGACCACATCATCCACTCCGGTGGTCAGTACGACTCCTACCTGCAGATTCCCGTCATCCCGCCCAAGTACCAGGATGGCGACATCAAGTACGGCACGCAGGACTAGCAACTTCCCGAAGGGGTGGGGTAGTGCCCGCCCAGATGAGCGAGCGCCCGGGGCGGAAGGCCACTTGCCCCGCCCCGGGCCTTTTGCCAGAGAGACGGAGGCTGCCATGGTCCTTGGCATTGGCACCGACGTGATGAGGTCGTCTCGGCTCGTCTCGAGCACGCTCGAGCCTGGTGACGCCTTCCTTGAGCG
>CAMPCT010000339.1 GCA_946647055.1 uncultured Atopobium sp.
TCGAGACGACGGCGGAGAGCAGCATCATGGGGATGGCGGCGCCCACCATGCCGACTCCCGCCGCGAGCCCGTGGAATGAGGCCGCGAACGGCGCGGCTGCAATCGAGGGCAGGAGCTCTCGAGGCGCCGTCGTGGCAAGGGCGATGATGGGCGAGCGTGACGCCTCCGCGCACATGCCCAACCTCATGCCCAGCCAACCTAGCAACACCGTGGCGGCGAGCGTTGCACAGAGATGCCCCTTGCCTGGCATCTCCTAGCGGACCTCCTCGGGCTCCGGGAGCATGTCGGATGCCAGTTCGAGGCCCGCTCCCTGTACGGCGTGGACGTCCCTGATCAGCGACTCGGCGTCGTAGCCTGCGGGCCCCATGACCCCCGTCGTTTCCGGGGCCGGTTCCCGCGCGGCCCACTCGACGGTGGCGAGCGGCCCCTCATCGACGTAGTCGACCGTGCTGTCGGCCTCGACCATCCGGAGGCTCTGCAGGATGAATCCGTCGATTCCCTCGATGGCCTGTGCGCACCGCTCGTCCTTGGTCTCGTAGGCCATCACGGCGATCCACTTGCCCTCGATAGGCTCCTCCGCAGCCTCGACGTCCAGCCCCTCAGCCCTCATGAGTTCGACGAACTGGTCGCGGACGTCCCTCCTGCTGAAGTGCTGAACGAGCACCGTCTTCGTGGGGTCGTCCTTGGGCATGGCCTCGACCGTGTCGACGGTGTTTGTGGGGTCGTGCGGGTCGACGTACCTCCGGACCATCCTGATGGCGCCCCTCGTCCCCGACACGGCCGTGCTTCCCAGCGCCCCGACGGCCGGTTCGACCACCTTGCGTGCCAGCATCGAGGTCGCCACCCTCAGCACCGACCTCCCTATGTCGATGAGCGCCCTCGAAGTCGTGCGACCGGCCTCGTCGCCTGCGTCTTGTGCCATGAGCTTCGCCTTTCCCTAGCCGTCCTGTCGTTCCTTCGTCCCCGTTCTGCGGCGCGGTGGAGAGCGTGCCGAGAGGGGTTGGTGCTGGCTACTGTCCTTTCGGGGTGCCCCCTTTCCCGAAGGCCCTCGCCGCCGCGGTTGCCGCCTCGTCCCTCGTCGCCGAGGAGGGGACCTCGAGGGCGCTGGCGCCACCGGGGGCGTTGAGGCAAACCCACCCGCCTGAGGTGCGCGCTACGACGGGACTCCATGCGCCGTGGGGAATCGTCCCCTTCGCGTGGGCGCGACCGGCGGCGCGGCGCGCGAGGTAGGGATTGAGGCGCTTCGTCGTAGGCGCAGGGGAGAGCCAGTGGGTGAGCGACATCGCGCCATCGGGTCCGTCGTGCGTGGCCCAGTAGTCCTTCAGGCTCTCGCGGTATGCCTCGACTGCCTCCTCGGGGCTGACGCCCCTCCTGCCAAGCTCCCTGAGGGCGTCGATGACCTCCGAGACCCACTCCTCCCTCACGGGCTTGACCGAGATCTCGCAGAGCGCTCTTGCAGCCTTGAGGATCTGTTCGTCCTCGGCGACTGCGCCGTCCCGCCCGTCCTCACCCATAGGGGATAGGTGATAGGGGATAGGAGATAGTCGCGTGTCATTCTTTATATGCGGTTGTTGAAAGCTCGCGCCGCCGCTGGTAGGGGTCTTGTCCCCAATGTCATGCTGCCTGACAACGTCGCGCCGCGCGACGTTGGGAATGTCAGGCTGCGCGACATTGGAATCAGTTTTCGACATTTCTGAGGCTGCTGGCGCTTCCCATGGCTCGCCGTTCCCAATGTCATGCTCCCTGACATTGGGCCCTGCCTGCTGTCTTCCGGCTAAGGCCCCGGTTATGTCGCCACCGGTGATGACGGGCGGTGCCAAGGACTCGCCTCCCACGTAGGGCTCGATGGAGGCGCCCCCGTCGAGTACCGTCTCGGCGACCGTTCCCATCCACCGGGCCAGGCATTCGTTCACCGCGACCTGCGAGGCTGAGTAGATGTTCACGTGCCTCCCGCCATGGCTCGTGTGCGTCCGGGCCCTGACGTAGACCAGGCCGTCGTCGAGAAGCTCCTGCAGCGCGGCGTTGACGCTCTGGCGGGCATACCCGGTCATCCTGGCTATGTGGGACTGCGTCGCTATGAGCAGCGACGTGTCATGGTGCGTGTACTGGTAAATCGTGGCGTAGACCGCCAGCTTGGCCGAGCCGGGCTTCAGGTCGAGCCCGTCGGGGTCGGTCATCCAGAGGTAGACCATGTAGCCCTGGGTGGCGTCACGCGCCATCCGGTCCCTCGCCGGGGGGCTCATCCTTCGGCTCCCAGGTTCTTAGCGGCCCCCTCTGCGCTAGCCTGCCTCTCGGGGCCGCCCCAGGGTACGGCGCGCCTCGGCGCGCCTTGGCTCCTCGCCTTCATGCGGCCACCCCCTACGCGAGGGCATGGGGCTTGTAGAGCGGCTGCGAGCGCACCCACTCCTCGAGGTCGTCCTCGAGGATTTTCGGGAACCCCTCGTCGAAGTAGTGGTGGGCGGGGAGCTGCCCGAGGTCTAGCGCCCTCCTGATGATCTTGGGAGAGGTGTTCGCCCATGCCGCGGCGTCATTCACGGAGAGGACCCTCGCCCGTGGGCGCACGTGCTGTCTCGTCCTGTTGTTCG
>CAMPCT010000340.1 GCA_946647055.1 uncultured Atopobium sp.
GTGTAGAGCCGGTAGTAGAGCATGTCGCCGTCGCGGTCGAAGTTGGCCTGCTCGAGGACGTTGCCGGCCTTCGAGTCCGCGACGGAGGAGGGACTGGGCGGGTCGCCTACGATGGAGCTCTTGGGTCCCTTGGAGACGACGAGGTCGATTGCGGTGCCTTGCTCGGCCTCGGTGCCGGCCTCGGGCGTCTGGCTGATGATCTTGTTCTTGTCAACCTTCCGCGAGTATTTCTTCGTTACCTCTCCGACCTCAAAGTAGTCGGTGTCGTTGATGGTGCTCCTGGCCTTCTTCAGGGATATGCCCACGACGTCGGGCACCGCTTGCTGGGCGGGTACCGATATCCTGCCGAGCACGAAGTAGGTCAGGGCCGCAAGGATAGCGATGCCGGCGACGATCAGGGCAGCCAAACTGCCGCGGTCGCCCGTCAGTTGCCTCTGCGGGGGTTTGATCTGCTGCTGGCCTGGCTCGTTGGCCCAGCCACCGCCTCCATCCGGTTTTCCGGTGTTGATGGGCGGGTCGATGTAGGGGGGAGGGGTGACAGTATCCTCGATGCCTGCGTTGGATGGGGTCTCGGTTTCTTGGTAGGCAATGCCCAGGTAGTCGGCGATGCCGCCCGCCAGCTGGTCGCAGAGGCGCTGGGACACCGTCGCGTCGCGCAGGTGCTTCTCAACGAGAAAGGCCCGTGCCTTGGTGACGGCATCACGCAGGGCTGCGCTGCTGCGGTACTCGCTTGCCTCGTTGAAGAAGTCGATGAGACCGGTGTCGAAGGTCTGCTCAAGCAGGATGAGCTCGTCGGTCTCATCGCAGAGGACGGCATCGTTTGAGAAGAACTGATAGGGGACGGCAAGTAAGCTCATGCCCTTTGAAGACTTGGAAAGGGCAGCGTATACAGATTCGCAGAGATTCAAGGGGGCGCCCCCCGTGCGCTTCATGCAATCACATATGGCGTAATGGTACCAAACAGCGTGGTTTGCAGCCGTGCACTTTAGGGCTTTGGGGCAAAGTGGGGCCTACGCGAACAAAAGAGAGCCCTTGGACGGGACGAAAGCGTGCTACAGCCCCGGGTGGTCCATGATCGAGTCCTCGACGCGGAAGCCGCCCCCGTCGACGGAGACCGAGCAGGGCGTGTCGTGCGACGACTCGTTGGCCACGACGTTGAAGAAGACCCGGTCGCCGAGCACGGTCGGGCGCCACACGAGCGCGTAGCCGGCGCCGCGCCACAGCTCGCTCGACTCGCCCGAGGGGGACGTGCGGTAGACGGCGCAGGTCCTCGAGCCCGAGTCGGCCTGCATGATGACGACGGCGTCGTCGCCGTAGCTGTTGATGCCCTTGAGGTCGGCCCCGCCCGTGGGGAGCTCGGCGTAGCCCACCTCCTCGCCGGTGGCGTAGTCGTACCACCTGAGCGCGTTGCCGCCGGACGTCCTGGTCTGGACGATGAGGCAGCTCTCCGCGGGGGTGAAGTCGTCCCAGCGCTCGGTGGTCCAGGCGGGCACGCGCTCGCCGTCCTCCACGCGCGCGAAGCTCGTGCGGTCGGCCAGCGCCAGGTAGAGGGAGCCGTCCATGCAGAAGAACTCGGTGTCGTTCTCCAGGGCGACCTCTTGGCGTTCGTCGCCGCCCGAGACAGAGCACGAATAGACGCTTCCGCTCTTGTAGTAATAGATGCGCCCATCCATGAGGTAGAACTTCATGTAGCGGCCAAACTTGTCTTGAGTGGCGATCTCGCGGTAGTCCGACCCGTCCTTGTTGACCGAGCAGATGGTGCCAAACTCAAAGTGCTCGTCTGCATCTTGGTCGGTGCCCACGCCAAAGTACACCCGGTCGCCCTCCACGAGCACGTTGTAGAGGCCGCGGTTTGCCTGGCCGTCAGTGAGGGTGAAGATGGGGGTGGACTCCCCGGTGGTGAGGTCGCGCGCGACGAGGTGCGAGGCGTAGCTCGTCGTGTAGAGCCGGTAGTAGAGCATGTCGCCGTCACGGTCGAAGTTGGCCTGCTCGAGGACGTTGCCGGCCTTCCCGTCCGAGGTCGATGCGGGCTCGGGCTCGGACGTGCCGCCTCCGTCCGCGTTGCCTTTCTTGCTCCGCTTCGAAACGACGAGGTCGATCTGGGTGCCCTCCTCGGCCTCGGTGCCGGCCTTGGGCGTCTGGCTGATGACCTCGCCATCGGTTCCCTTGGCATCCGAGAGCTTCTGGGTCACGTCTCCAAGCTCAAAGAAGTCACCCTGTTCGAGGATGCTCTTTGCCTGCTTTTGCGTCATGCCCACGAGATTGGGGACCTCTTGGGCGCCGTGGGTGGTTCCGCGCAGCAGGAAGAACGCGAAGGTGCCCAAGAGGGCAACGCCAAAGGCTGCAAGGGCAATGAGCGCGCCGTTGTTGGTCCTATGGGTGGCGCTTTCGTACACTGCCTGGCCTGGCTGCTCGTTGCCCTGCAGAACGGGGGCTTGGGGGCGGGTGTACTGTGGGCTCCGCGCGAAGGTGTCCGGGGCTTGGTAGGCAGCGCGCATGCCCACGGCGGTCGCCTGCGGCGTTGGCCTGTAGGCGATTCCCAGGTAGTCCGCAATGCCACCCGCAAGCTGCTCGCAGAGGC
>CAMPCT010000341.1 GCA_946647055.1 uncultured Atopobium sp.
TGCGCCACCGGACAGACGATGAACAGGCTGATGATGGTGCGCTCCAAGAAGATGAGGAACAGCTCCAGGACGTTGATGGGGAGCTTCGAGCCAAGGATCAGGCCGCCCACCTCGTCCAGGAACAGCACCTGCGTCACCGAGATGACGGCCACGATGAACCGCGTCATCTCGATGGTGCTCGTCCCGGCGATGATGACCGAGGGGGTGAACATGTCGGCGAATCCCACGATGAGCGTGGCTGAGGCCGCCTTGGCATCGGGGACCTGGAGCAGGTTCAGGAGCGGGATAAAGGGGGTGCCAAGAATCTGGAATATCGGCGTGTAGTTGGTGAGGATGAGGGCGACCGTTCCGATGCACATGACGGTGGGCAGCACGCCAAACCACATGCTGACGCAGTTCGTCAGGCCGCTAAAGACAAACTCGTCCAGGCCGCTGTGCTCCGACGCGCGCTTCATGGCCAGGGCCAGGCCGTATTCCCGGGAGGTCTTGTACCCCTCCGGGAGCGTCTCTTCCATGGCCTTGCCCTCGACCAGGTACGTGTTCTTCTTGAAGGACAGGGGCGGGATGCGCGGACATATGAAGGCGCAGATGATGCCCACCAGGCAGATGAGCAGGTAATAGATTCCAAAGTACTGGGTGAGCCCGACCTGGTTGAGGATCACGAGGCTGAACGTGATGGAGACCGCAGAGAACGTGGTGGAGATGATGGAGGCCTCCTTTGCGGAGTAATAGCCTCCCTCGTACTGGTTGCAGGTCAGCATGACGCCCAGCGTTCCGTCGCCAATCCACGAGGTGATGCAGTCCACGGCCGCGCGCCCGGGCACCATGAAGAGAGGCCGCATGTACTTGGTGAGCAGCGCGCCGATGAACTCCAGCAGTCCAAAGTCCAGGAGCAGCGGCAGCAGGAAGCTGGCGATCGCGAATATGATGACAAGGCCGGAGATCAGGTCGAGGGCCACCCATCCCTGGTCCGCTCCAGAGATCATGTAGGCGATGGTCGTCGGGTCGTCCTGTCCGAGATTGAGATAGGTGATCCACGCGAAGATGCATCCGAGCATGCGGATCAGGACCCAGACGGGAGAGCAGCTAAAGGACTCCCTCATGATGGGGTCTTCCATGATGAACCGGGGCCTTGACAGGGCTACCGTTGCCATGACGGCAGAGGCGGAAAGGATCATGAGGCACAAGGGGGGCAGGAATCCGCCAATGAAGCCATTGATGACGTCGGCCAGCAGCTTGACGGCGATGGTCCAGGTGTGGTTGACAAACAGCGGGACCATGAAGAGGAACACGCCAATCGTAGACGGGACGACAAACATGAGCTTTTGCTTTAGGGTGTAATTCATGTCCGACAACCCCTCGTTTGGCGGCTATATCAAATACGACTATTGCGTCATTATGACGTATTGTGCCGCCTCTCGTGCGCCGCGCTCGAAAAGCGCGATTCCCCGCGGTCGGGGAGCGGCGTCCGTGTCCTAGAATGGACGCCGACATAAAGCCGACGCCCAACGGAGGACCGCGCCATGAGAGTGATCGACCTGACCCATGTCATAGAGGAGGGCATGCCGGTGTACCCGGGCACGAAGCCGCCCATCCTCGAACCAGCGAGCACCTACGAGGGGGACGGGTACAAGGAGACGTGGGTCTCCATGTTCTCGCACACGGGGACCCATATGGACCCGCCGGCGCACCTGTTCCCGGGCAGGACCACGCTCGACGCCTTCCCGCCCGACCAGTTTGTTGGCAAGGCGCTGGTGATTGACTGCACCTGCCTGGCCGAGGGCGAGCCCATCACGATGGAGCGTCTGGAGCCCTATGGGCAGAAGGTGGACGATGCCGACTTCCTGCTGTTCTACCTGGGCTGGGATGCCCGCTGGGGCACGGACGCCTACTTTGGCGACTACCCCTGCCTCGACGACGCCGTCATGGACCTCGTCCTCGAGGGGGACTACAAGGGCATCGGCTTCGACGTGATCGGGCTCGACCCCATCGCCGACGAGAACCTCACCAGGCACAAGCGGCTCTTCGAGAGCAAGGACATCGTCAACATCGAGAACCTCTGCAACCTGGGGGAGTGCGGGGACGAGCTCTTCTGGTTCAGCTGCTTCCCGCTGCGAATCACGGACAGCGACGGTTCGCCAATCCGCGCCGTGGCGTTCTTCGAGTGACGCGGGCGGCGGCCCTGCGCGGGCTCTCGCGGAGATAGGTTTTGCCAAAGTTGCAAAATGATAGTCTGACTATCACTTTGCCACTATGCCAAAAAGAGGTATGCGGGGTGCCGGCTGCCGGTGTTCGTGCCTATCCCTGCGCCCGCCTTGCCACCAGCTGACCGCAGGCGGCATGGATGTCCGCCCCGCGCGGCCTGTTGACGCTCGCCGGGATTCCGCGGTGGTTGAGCTCCATGCCCCAGAGCACGCTGGCCCCGTAGGTGCTCGGCTCGAACGGAATGCCCTCCACGCGGTTGAACTGCAGCAGAAGAACGTGTGCGTCGAGGCCGCCGCAAAACGCCGCAAGCGCCTCCAGGTCCTCGCTGTCGTCGTTGACGCCGCCCAGCATGAGGTACTGCACGATCACGTACC
>CAMPCT010000342.1 GCA_946647055.1 uncultured Atopobium sp.
CCCCGAGGATAAGCTCACCCACTCCTTCCCCACGGGCACCTACGAGGACCCGACCTTTGCCGAGACACCCGAGCGCCTCAACGAGTACCTGTCGTGCATCGAGGAATCCGACGTGGCCCTGGAGTGGTTCGTGGGCGAGCTGCGCAAGCTCGACCGCCCGGTGATGCTGGTCTTCTTCGGCGACCATCAGCCCTCCATGACCCCCGACTACAACGACGCCTGGTACCAGGGCGAGGACGACCTCACCCACTCGCAGCGCGTCTACCATGCCAACTACCTCATGTGGGCCAACTACGACGTGGCCGGCGCCGATCAGCGCAGCACCGAGATGGATGCCAGCGTCGACGTGCTCGGCACGATCATGCTGCACGCCATCGGCGCACCGCTCACCGACTACCAGAAGGCCCAGCTCGCGACCCGCGAGCAGATCAAGGCCACCAACCTGCACGGCTACCTAGGCGCTGACGACATCTGGTACACCCCCGAGCAGGAGGGGCCCTACGCCGACGCGTACTACCAGATGTCGCTGGTCGAGTACCTCAACTGCGCGGAGAGGCTCTAGGCCATGGCGCTGCGGGCAGCCAGTCGCGCCGGTGCACCCATCCGCGGCGTCAACCTGGGCAACTGGCTGGTGCTTGAGCGCTGGATGGAGTCCGCATCGCTGCCCGGCCCCTTTGCGGGCACGCGCATCGACGACGAGAAGGGCCTGCACAAGCACGTGCCGGCATCGGTGCTGGCAGACCGCCTCGAGCGGCACCGTAGCTCCTACGTAACGGCCGACACCTTTGCCTGGCTCGCCGACCAGGGCTGCAACCTCGCGCGCATCCCCGTGCCCTTCTTCGTCTTTGGCGACGAGACGCACGAGAGCTGCGTGGCCCATCTCGACCACGCCCTCGACTGGGCGGCCGATGCCGGCGTGCCCGTGCTCGTCGACCTCCACACGGTACCCGGGGGGCAGAACGGCTTCGACAACGGTGGGGCGAGCGGGCTGTGCACCTGGCACCTCTCCCCCGCTCAGGTAGCTTCCACCCTCGATGTGCTCGAGCGTCTGGCGCGGCGCTACGCAGGCCACCCCGCCCTCTTTGGCGTCGAGGCCATGAACGAGCCCGCCAGCAAGCGCGTCTTCGCACAGAGCATGCAGCGCTACGGTGTCGACCATCCCACGCGTGTGGCCAGGTCGCTGCCCATACCGCACGCGGTGCTCGCCCAGTTCTATCGGCTGGCCTTCGAGCGACTGCGCCCCATACTTGGTCCACAGATAGCTCTGGTCTTCCACGATCAGTTTCAGCTGGAGGCGTGGGACCGCTTCCTTCCCGCAGACCGCTACCCCAACGTATGGATCGACACGCACCAGTACGTGGCAACCTTCGCCAGGGCCACGCACGCCCAGACGCTGCGCGCTCACCGGGCCATCGCGCGCCTCATGGGCGCCCGCATCGCGCGGGCACAGCGCCACCACCCAGTGCTCGTGGGCGAATGGTCGCTCTCGCAGCACATCCATGGCCTCGACGAGACGGACCCCGAACGTCGGACGCAGACCTATCGCTCCTACGCGCAGGCACAGCTCGCCGCCTTCGAACATGGCGCCGGCAGCTGCTTCTGGAGCCTGCGCAACGGGCACTACGACGACTGGAGCTTTGAGGCATGCGTCGCCAACGGCTGGCTCGACCTGAGAGGCTAGGCCAAAGACTCGTATACAGGTCGTGGCAATTTGTGCAAGTCGGTAAACCCTCACGTGTCTACCTGCGCTTTGGGGTAACATGTGGCCTTGCGTCATTCGACTGATTCCCGCATGTCATCGTTTGGAGAACACGTGACATCAAGCACTAGCACCAAGACGGGCGCTTCGGGCGCCATGGCCCCCTCCAGCGTCTGGACGCCCTCAAACAAGGTGAGTCCGCGCAAGCGCCGCCGCACCATTCGCCTCGCCGTCGCTGTCATCGCCCTGGCCGCCTACATTGGTGGCGCGTACTACTTCTCGAGCCACTTCACGCCCGGCACCACCGTCGACGGCGTCGAAGCAGGCAACATGACCGTGAGCGAGCTTGCCGACGCCATCCAGCAACGCGCGGCGTCCTACGAGCAGCACATCACAGGCGGCGACGGCTTTGAGACGACCATCCCTGGCAGCGAGGTAGGCCTCTCGTGCGAGGGTACGCAGGTCGCCGAGGAGGCCATGAACCGCACCGTTCCCGCACTCTGGCTCCCCTACTGCATCTCGCCCAAGCACATGCTCATCGACGCCCACATCGAGGCCGACGAGGAGACGCTGACCGCTCGCGTCAATGACGCCGTGGCAGCCTACAACGAAGGCGCCGAGCCGCCCACCAACGCCTCGGGCACCTTCGACGAGGAGCAGGACGCCTTTGTCACCACCAAGGAGTCCGTCGGCACCCAGCTCGACGCAGCCAAGGTCATAGAGTCGAGTGCCGTGGCCTTCCGCGAGCTGCGCGACGACGTGACGCTCGACGAAAGCGCCCTCGCACAGCCCGCCATCACCGACCAGGACGAGACGCTGCTCGCCAACATCGCAGAGGCCAACAAGATCGTTGACAACGGCGACATCGAGATCGAAT
>CAMPCT010000343.1 GCA_946647055.1 uncultured Atopobium sp.
CGTGGGAGGTGGGGAAGGCCTGTATGCTCATGCCGCCCAGCTCGAGGCTGCAGCTATGGCTCACACAAGTGAAGGGCAGGCGTTCGAGATGCGTGCGGGCGGTTGCCGTGCCCTGGGTGGCGTAGAGGGGGCCGTCAAAGTGCTTGGCGATTACGGAGAGCCCGCTGGTGTGGTCGCTGTGCTCGTGGGTCACCAGCACCGCGCACACGCGGCTCAGATCGCACGACACCAACTCGGCCCGGCGGTGCAGCTCGCGCCGCGAGAGGCCACAGTCTACCAGCACCGAACCGGTGGGCCCCTCCACTACGGCGGCGTTGCCCTTGGACCCGCTGGCCAGTATGAACAGGTGCATGCGAGGCGTCATGTGCCCTCCTCGGTCGACGACCCGCTTAGGGTATCACGTTGCCGCGACGGCAACGGCGTGCTGGCGGGTGCTCGCCGCGCATGGCGGTGGGGGCATCTGGTACCATCCATCAGACAGGAGCGAGAGCAAGGAGGCGCGCGTGCCGAGCGTCATGCGCAGATATGCAGGTGGCGAGGGTCGTTTTGAGCGTCCCTCGGGCAAGGGAGACCCAGATCTGGGCGGTCCGGTGGTGCTGATGGTGTCGGGCGGCGCCGACTCGACGGCGCTGCTGGTGTTGGCTGCCACCTCCAAGCTCGACATCGACGACGGTCGCGGCACGGCGCGTATCGCACGCGAGCGCCTGCATGTGCTTCACGTCAACCACTGCCTGCGCGGGCTTGACGCCGAGGAGGACGAGGAGTTTGTCCGCGAGCTGGCCGATCGCTATGGCATTCCCTGCACCGTACGTCGTGTGGACGTGGCTGCCCTTGCGCGCGAGCGTGGTGAGGCGGCCTTGGGTAACGTGGAGAACGCGGGGCGCGAGGTGCGCTATGCCGCTGCGGCAGAGCTCGCCAACCAACTGGCCGAGCAGGCGGGGTTGCCACGCTCGTCGGCGCGCATCCTCACCGCGCACACTGCCGACGACCGCGCCGAGACCTTCTTCATGAACGCCATCCGGGGTACGGGCCCGTCGGGCCTCTCGTCTATCCCGCGACGCCGCAACCGCATCGTGCGCCCACTCATCGACATGACCCATGACCAGCTGTGCGACCTGCTGCGCATGCGCGGCATCGTGTGGCGCGAGGACGACACCAACCACGACACGCGCTATCTGCGCGCCTACGTGCGTCACGAGATCATGCCCGTGGCGCGGCGTCGCAACCAGCGCGTCTCGGCAAGCCTTGCCACTACCTGCGACATCCTGTCGGACGAGGACGCATTCCTCAATCAGCTGGCCTCCAAGGCCTATCGCGACCTGGTGCGCCGCGAGGGCGAGGGCATGGTGGCCCTCGATGCGGCGCGTCTGGCGGCCAGCGAGGTGGCGCTTGCCCGCCGCGTGGTGCGCAAGGCGCTGCTGGCCATCTGCCCTGGTGCTCGGCTCGAGGCGCGCCATGTGGCGCAGGTGCTCATGCTGGTGGCTGCGGGCCACGGCTCGTGCACGGTGCCCGTCGACGTGGACGTACGTGTGGAGTTTGGCCTGCTCATCGTGCGCGCGAGCGGTTCTGAGCGTACGGGCGTCTCGTCGTGGCTGGAGGTGCCGGGCCGCCTCGCGCTGGATGCCGGACGCGCGCTGGTAGCGCGACTGGTGGGGGTGCCCGCCGGCTCGCGCGCGCCAGACGTGGCTCGCGCGCATGGCCGCGAGTGGGAAGAGCAGTCGGTGCTGCTCGATGCGACCGCCTCGGGTGTGGACCCGGTGCAGGGCGGCAGGCTGTGGGTCGACGCCGTACAGCCGGGAGACGTGTTGTGCCCCCTCGGCATGCACGGCCAGTCCAAGAAGCTCTCCGACCTGCTGGCCGAGGCACACGTGCCCGTGGCCGAGCGCGCCGAAGTGCCGGTGGTGCGTACCTCTGCGACGGGTGCGGTGGTCTGGGTGGCGGGCATCCGCGCCGATGAGCGCGCCCGTGTCACGGCCGACACGCGCGTCATGCTCGAGCTCACCCTCGAGGCCTAGCCGTATTGACTCAAAGGGGAGTATCCCTTCTGAGTCAATCGTTCCCATCTGTCGCATTGGTGCCGACGCCCCTGCGTGGCCTGTGACCTCTGGCCTTGCGATACAATAAGAGGTTGTGGGAAAGCGTAGCAAGACCTGGCGAGGAGGCCGCATGAGCGAGCAGCTGCATCCCGACATCGAGAGCATCGTCCTGAGCGAGCAGGACATCAAGGACATCGTCGCACGTCTGGGTGCCGAGATCTCCATCGACTATGCCGACAAGAACCCGCTGATCGTGGCTGTTCTGCGCGGCGCGTTTGTTTTCATGGCCGACCTCGTGCGCGCCGTCACCGTGCCCTGCACGGTCGATTTCATGGCCGTCTCCAGCTACGGCACGGGCGTCAAGAGTTCGGGTGAGGTGCGCATCGTCAAGGACCTCGACACCAAGATCGAGGGCCGTCATGTGATCATCGCCGAGGACATCCTCGACTCTGGCCTCACCCTGTCGTACCTGATGCGCCTGCTGGAGGAGCTCCGAACCTCCCGAACCCGCTGAAGGTGGGGATGTGCTCC
>CAMPCT010000344.1 GCA_946647055.1 uncultured Atopobium sp.
CACATCGCCGAGAACGGCTCGCCGGCCGAGGTCATGGACAACCCGACCGACCCGGAGACCCAGGCGTTCTTTGCTGCCTACAACCGCGTGTAGCGACTGTGGTGGGAGGGGAGCCTCATGGACATTGCGTACTTCCGGGAATTCATCGAGCTCATGTCACAGCGATCCGCACGGCGGGCCGCACGTGCCCTCAACATCAGCCCGTCCACGCTGAGCCATCACATGAGCGTGCTCGAGCGAGAGCTAGGCGTGCAGCTCCTTGAGCACGGCAACAAGACCGAGTTCACGCCCGAGGCTCATTCCATGACACCGGCCATCATCGACCTCCTGAAGGCATACGATGCCGTCTGCAAAGCGGCTCCCCGTGCAAATGATGCCGAGTCACAGCCTTTCCGCGTCTTCTGTGCGGAGTTTGACCAGCTTTGTTCAGAGGTTCTCTCTTTCGCGCTCGAGGAGCTTCGCCACGACCGGGACATCCGTGTGGTCGAGGTCGTGGATGTGGGGGACTCCCTGCACGATGCCCTGCTCGAGGGAGAGATAGATGCGGTCCTGGGGCTGCCGGTGCAGGATGGTGCCGGGAGACTGGAGCATCATGAGGTCATCCAAGACAGGCTAGTCGCCTGGTTTGACAAGGACTCTGACCTAGCTGATGCCGTGAGGGCCGACGGGACCATTCCGGGGGCGGCGTTGGCGGGCCACGTGCTGCCCATTACCGTCGACCCTCGCCTGAGGCGCAATACCCAGTCCCTGGTCGAGGCACTTCTCAACATGGACATAGGCATCGGGACGGTGCCTGCTCTCGTGAACTCGCAGCGGGAGTATGTCCAGCACATCCATGACGACCGCTTCTGCGTGACTGGGACGACGAACCCGCCGTTCATTCCCCTTGCGCTAAACGGAAGGTTCATGAGTGCCGTCGTTGATAGCGAGGACGTAAACGCCGACCGTGTCCTGACCCTGCGCGCAGGTGACAGGAGCGTTGCTGCGCTCAGAACCATCGAGGCGATGAAGAGGGCTGGTGACAAAGTCGCCTCCATAGGCCTCCGATAGCCTTGAGGGACAAAGAGACCGCCCGCACCTCTGGTGCGGACGGTCTTGGCAGAGAGAGGGTCTGCGTGGTTGGACCGTCTACTCCTCGGAGAGCCAAGGGCGACGGAAGTCGTAGCGAATGCAGTCAAAGAACTCTCCACGGCGCTCGTCCATGAAGCGGTCGATGATGCTGTAGCCCTCCTCGGGGCGGGTGCGCGGCGAGGAGTCGCTGAAGCCGTTGTCATAGCCGGAGCCGGGCACGCCCTCGATGGGGGCGAGGCTCGCGTAGAGCAGCGAGCCATGCGACTGGCCGCCCCAGAGCATGTACTGCACGTAGACGTCGTTGTGGATGAGCTTGCGCACGAACTCGAGCTCGGCCTCGACATCGCAGTCCATGGCGCCGCCGTGGATGAAGAAGGGGCAGAGGCCCTTGCAGTCCTCGACCGTGGCATGGTTGGCGTAGGCCTCGGGACCCAGCTTGGGGCTGCCGTAGTTCTCGACGCCCAGGTAGGTCATTGCGGTCCAGCGGTTCTGCTCGCCGTCGAAGTTCTCGATGTCGTACTTGGAGGAGTGATTGTTCGTGTTGTCGTCGAGCTGCGGCTGGTTTGCGATGACGCCACGGGGCATGCCACCGGGCCAGCCGTAGCGCTTCAGGCGGAAGGCAAGGCAGGCGGCAAGATGACCGCCGGTGCTGTTGCCGTAGATGATGACCTTGTCGGTGTCGAAGCCCAGCTCGTCGGCATGCTCGACCATCCAGAGGTAGGCAGCGTGCTCGTCGTTGATCGCGGCGGGATACTTGGCGACCAGCGAGCTGCGGTGGATGGGGGAGACGAAGGGCATGTTGAGGTTCTCGACCCACATCTCCATGGGGAAGATGCTGGTGAAGTTCATGTAGACGGCGCCGCCCAGCGGGTGGAAGACGACGGGGTGCTTGACGGACGGGTCGTAGTCCTTGGGGAAGTGGACCTCGACCAGGACGTCGGTCTCGGGCTCCTCGGGGCAGCCGTGACCGGTGAAGGCCTTCATCGTGACGCCGTTGTCGTAGGTGCGCTCGCTCTTGCGGCCGTTCTTGCCGAGCATCTGACGCGCCAGTTCCTCATAGAGCCGCTCGCTTGTGGCGGCGTCGTTGAGCGGGGAGAGGAAGTTGTAGGCCGACTGGGTGTTGCCGGGGAAGTTCCACCAGCGGGTGAGCTCGGGGTGGGCCCACTTGGGGTCGTTGATGTCGATGCCGCGCTCGTCGATGTAGTTGTAGCCGGGGGCGTTGAGGGTCTCGCGGGTGTTGGTGCTCTCTGCCATGAAGTCGTCCCTTCTGCCAGCGCGGCACATGGCCACGCATACGTCACGTGTCCCTCGGGTACGTGAATCCCGAGGTGTCTGGTGAGTTCTTTGGCGTCCGGATGACAAAGATTAACGTCACTTGAATCATAGAGGCATTGAGCGGGGAAAACGCTTCGAAGCGAGAATGGTGCGTTGGGTGTTTCTTATCGCGCGTTGAAGAATCCCGAACGCGTGATGCGGCTCCAAAGACA
>CAMPCT010000345.1 GCA_946647055.1 uncultured Atopobium sp.
CCACCGTCGTGTGGATGGCCTTCTTGCCAATGCGGCCGTCGGCGCAGCCAATGCCGATGTTCTTGTTGGAACCGCCGAAGCCGCCCATCATGTGGCCCTTGAAGTGGGTGAGGACAAGGAGCGAGTGGTACGAGGGCATGCTGGCGCCCACCGTCATCTCGCGGAACCACTTGCCGCCCTCGACGGGCAGCGTGGTGGTACCGTACTCGTCCATGATGTCGACCTCGGCGAAGTTCCAGCCATTGGTCTCGATGGTCTTGCGGTGGTCCTCGGTGGTGTAGCCGCCGCCCTCGTAGTAGGTGTTGGTCTCGACGATGGTGGAGTTGGGCAGGTCGGCCATGAGGTCGCGCACCCCCTCGCGCGGGATGATGTTGGGACCGTGGGGCTCGCCGGTGTGGAGCTTGACGGCAATGCGGCCCTCGAGCTTGTCGGCGACCTTGGCAAAGGCCTTTGCGAGGCCCTCGCTGGAGAGGTCTCGCGTGAACCAGACGACGGACTCCTCGCCGTCACGCTCGCTCATGGGAACGTGGACGTTGCCGCCCGTACCGGGCGTGGCGGGAGGCAGGGGCTCGTCCTTCTTGCCCATGGCCGCCCCAACATAGGGAGCGACCAGGAAGTCGAGGCTCCTGGGATGCTCGTCGCGCTCGTCGGAAATGATGGGCTCGTTAGGCATGGTGGCTCCTATCTGTTGGGTTTGCATTCCTACTAATGATAGCAGGGCAGACGCAGCCACCCCCCCCGTTCCGTATTGGCATCCCATGTAAGTTAGTCAAATCTAACTTATATGGGATAGCATGTTGCTCGAAAGGAGCCATCATGCCACTCGAAGTCATATATGGGCTGCTCATACCCTTTGCAGGAACATCGCTCGGGGCCGCATGCGTCTTCCTGCTACGCGACGAGCTGCCCGAGCAGGTCAACCGGGGTCTCACCGGCTTTGCCGCTGGCGTCATGACCGCAGCCTCCATATGGAGCCTGCTGCAGCCCGCCATGGACGAGTCCGTGGCGCTCGGGCGCCTCGCCTTTGCCCCTGCGGCGGTGGGCTTCTGGGTGGGGACGCTCTTCCTGCTGGCGCTCGACACCTATGTGCCCCACCTGCACCTGGGAGCCGAGGGCGAGCGGGAGGGCCCGAGCACCCGACTGCAGCGCACCACGCTCATGATCCTGGCGGTGACCCTGCACAACCTGCCCGAGGGCATGGCTGTGGGCGTGGTCTTTGCCGGCTGGGCGGCGGGAGAGACCACCATCTCGCTGGCCGGCGCCATGGCGCTCGCACTGGGCATCGCCATCCAGAACTTCCCCGAAGGGGCCATCATCTCGCTCCCACTGCGCTCGGAGGGCATGGGGCGCGGTCGGGCCTTCCTGGGCGGGGTCCTCTCGGGCGTGGTGGAGCCCCTCGGCGCACTGGCGACCATCATGGCGGCGCGCTTCGTCGTGCCGCTCCTCCCCCATCTGCTGGGATTTGCCGCGGGCGCCATGATGTACGTGGTTGTAGAGGAGCTCATCCCCGAGATGAGCGAGGGACAACACTCAAACGTGGGCGTGGTCCTGTTTGCCCTGGGCTTCACGGTGATGATGGCGCTGGACGTGGCCCTGGGCTAGCCTCGCACACAGGCGGCGCATTCCTCGGGAGTTGCCCCCGGCACGGCTGAGTTGCGAAACGCCCGCTGGTCGCTCGACACAATGATGTCTGCCCCGGCCTCGCGCGCGCACTCCGCCACAAGGGCGTCATCGAAGTCCGGCTCGGTCTTGTTGCGATGCGCGGCGCGCAGGACCCGCTCGTCTATGGGGCAGATGGTGAGGTAGTGAAAGGCAATGCGCCTGAGGTTTGAGGCGAGTTGCTGGCGCAGGCGGCGTTCGGGAATGACCTCACGAAACTGCCTGCCATCCTCGATGACATAGGAGGCATCAAGAACCGAGTTTGCCCCCACGAGCAGCTCGCCTCGACCACCACGACAACCCTCCACCAGCTGGAGCATGGCCTCGTGCCTGCCGGGCGCACGCGCAATGTAGAGGTCGATGAGGGCGTTGGTGTCGAGATAGAACCTACTCATTGCCAGCCCCCAGCATGCTGTCAAGCGCATCCGCCCTGTCACGCTTGAGCTCCTCGCCATCGACTGCCGTGAAGTCGTACGCATTGAACGGGTTGCTCTCGATGAGGAAGAGGAGCTCGTCAAACTTGTCGTCTCCCCCAAGGGGCATGACCATGTCGAACTCGCCCGTCTTGAGGAACTCGGGCACGCGCCCCAGATGAACCACGTACTCATAGACGCGGCGAATGAGCTGGGACTCCGTCATGCCGTCCCGCTCGAGCAGCGCCTTGGCTCGGTCTCTGAGCTCGGGCTCCATGCGGGCCGCCACCAGCGCAGTTGCAGACATGTTATACATACCTCCCTCATATGTTTAACGGTAGTATAACAGATGGGGCCCAAACTCATGCAAGATTAATCTTCGCCCAAGGACCGGTTAATCTTTGAACGTCACCATGCAAGTCGTCAGGAAGTTGGGGCGCACGAGACGCCCCACGCCACGGAAAGGACTTGATCGTGGACAAGCT
>CAMPCT010000346.1 GCA_946647055.1 uncultured Atopobium sp.
CGCTTGCGGGCCTTCTTGAGGCCGTACTTCTTGCGCTCGACGGCGCGGGCGTCACGGGTGAGGTAGCCGGACTTCTTGAGCTCGGCACGGTAGTCGCCAGCCTCGAGGAGGGCGCGGGCGATGCCCAGGCGAAGCGCGCCGGCCTGGCCGGTGACGCCGCCGCCCTCGCACTTGGCGATGACGTCGAAGTGGTTGACGGTGTCGGTCACCTTGAAGGGCGCGCAGGCGTTCTCGACGAGCTGCTGACGACCAAAGTAGTCGAGCGCGTCACGGCCGTTGATCGTGACCTTGCCGGTGCCGGGGACGAGACGGACGCGGGCGACAGCCTCCTTGCGGCGGCCGGTCCCCATGTAGTTAGCGGTGTCGTTTGCCATGGGTTATGCCTCCAGCTCGATCTTGACGGGGTTCTGTGCGGCATGCGGATGCTCGGGGCCGGCGTAGACCTTGAGCTTCTTGAACTGCTGCGCACCGAGCTTGTTCTTGGGGAGCATGCCGCGCACGGCGTGCTCGACCACGCGCTCGGGATGCTTGGCCATGGCGTCCTTGTAGGACTCGAACTTGAGGCCACCGAGCCAGCCGGAGTAACGCCAGTACTGCTTGACGTTCTCCTTGTTGCCGGTGAGCTTGACCTTGTCGGCGTTGACGATGATGACGAAGTCACCGGTATCGACGTGCGGCGTGTACTGGGGCTTCTCCTTGCCACGCAGGATCATGGCGACCTTGGTGGCAAGACGGCCGAGGGTGACGCCGTCGGCATCGATGAGCACCCACTGGCGCTCGATCTCGCCCGGCTTGGCGTACTGAGTCGACTTGTTCACTTGACTCCTCCACTGTGCGTACGTGCGGCAACGGCATCTGGACATACCGTTGTTGCTTTTCTTTTGTTAGAGTTCACGGGGCTCCGCAAAAGAAGCCTTAGAAGTATACATCACCATGACCTGCGGACAAGCGCAGATTCGCAGGTACACAGCTGAGCCACAAGTGGTGAGGCACTTGGGTCCGTCCGGTTCCCTAGAGTCGAGCCACCATCTCCAGGACCGCGTTGGCGCACTCCCTTGCGGCCTCCGCCTGGAACTCCTCGTACGTCATGCCGTCGCTGTCGTCCGAGATGGCGCGGATGATGACGTAGGGCGTGCCGTTGAGGTGGCATACCTGTGCGATCGCGGCGCCTTCCATCTCGGCACACAGGCCGCCAAACGTCGAGACGATCCTCTCGCGCTGCTCCGTGATGGCAATGAACTGGTCACCGCTGCAGACGCGCCCCTCGAGCACCTTCGACGTGGGTGCCGCCCGCCTCACGGCCTCGACGGCACGCTCGCGCAGGTCCTCGTCGGCGGGAAAGGCGACCATGCCGGTATAGGGTATCTCCCCCGGCGCGAAGCCGATGGCGGTCACGTCGTAGTCGTGCTGCACCGCGTCGACCGACACCACGAAGTCGTTGATGGTCAGCTCGTCGGTGAGGCTACCCGCCACGCCGGTGTTGACGACACGGTCGACACCGAAGCCGTTGATGAGGGTCTGCGCGCAGATGGCGGCGTTGACCTTGCCGATGCCGCACTGCACGACGACCACCTCGCTGCCCGCGATGCTCCCGCGCGCGAACCCCATGCCCGAGACGCGCGTGACGCACATGTCGGCCATCGCGTCCTTTATCGCGGTGACCTCGCTCTCCATCGCACCGATGATGCCGGTCACGCCGCTGTCATTGCCCATGGCGTCGCGCTCCCATCCCCGCTTCATTAGACGGCCTTCCAAGACGATGCTCGAACGGGCATATTCTCCACTATCCCAGCAGCTCGTCCAAGACCTCGCAGGCAAACTCGCAGTACTCACCGCAGTGTTCCCACGGGTCCTCGGGGACTCCCTCGGGCTGATCGTCCTCTGAACGCGTGCAGTCATAGCCACCGAGCAGCTCGCGGCAGCACATGGTGCCATAGCGCTCGAGGAAGCGGTTCTCGAACTCGCGGACCTTCGCCTTGAGCAGGTCGTCGACCTCGCCGGGGTTGGGCTCGTGGAAGCCATAGACCATGCTGAGGGCCACCGCGGCGGCCGTCACGGTGCCGCAGACCTCTCCGCGGAAGAGGCCGCCGCCCAGGCCCGAGGCGATGCGCAGGGCATCCACACGATCACGGCCCAGCACCTCGGCGGCATGCATGAGCACGCACTGCGAGCAGTGATAGCCCTCGTCCATCATCTGGCTGGCAATCGCCTCGGTCATCGTTCCGGGCATGGCCTGCTCCTCTCCCCCAGAGACAATCGGGGACGGTTCCCAACTGTCTCATTCTAAAATGGAAATGAGACAGTTGGGAACCGTCCCCGATTGTCTCAGTTGCAGTTGTAGGCGGTCACGATGGGCTCGCGACCCTGGTCTTGGTCGTTGAACCACTCGTACAGGCTGATGCCCAGGAACGACCCACTGATGTTCCTGACGTTGGTCCAGCCGTTGCCACGCAGGGCGCAGAGCGCGTAGTAGCTGCGCTGGCTCGAGCGGCAGTGCAGGTAGACGGG
>CAMPCT010000347.1 GCA_946647055.1 uncultured Atopobium sp.
CCGTCCGTCTCGCTCTTCCGCACGACATAGTGACACTCGGCGGCCACGGCCACCTGTGCGAGATGCGTGACGACGATGACCTGGTGCGTGCGAGCGAGGTCTGCCAGGACCGCTGCGAGCGACACGGCGGTCGACCCGCCCACGCCGGCATCGACCTCGTCGAAGACGAGGGTCTCGACCTCGTCGCCCTTTCCCAGGACGACCTTGGCGGCCAGCATCACGCGGCTCACCTCGCCACCCGACGCTATCTTGCGGAGCGGGCGCGCCGTGAGCCCCGCCCCCGGTCGGTACATGAGCTCGACATGGCTGGGCCCGGCATTCCCCCACTGCTCCCGCGGCAGGCGGCTCATCTGGACCTCGACCTCGGCCGAGCCCATCGAGAGCCGCTCCATCTGGGAGGTGATGGCACGGGCAAGGCCCGGGGCGGCCTCCGCACGAACCCTGTCGAGGGCATCCGCGGCCCGCCCAAGGTCAGCCTCCGCCGCGGCGAGCGCACGCTCCGCCTCGCGAAGGCGCAGACCCTCGTCGCCCATCGTCTCGACCACCTCGGCAGCCTTGGCACGACGCTCGAACACGTCCTCCATGCGTGGGCCGTAGGCACGCAGGAGACCCTGAAGCTGCGCCATCCGCGTCTGCATGGCCTCGAGGGCGCCCTGGTCGAAGTCGATGGAGTCGCGGTAGGAGCGCATCTCGGCAGAGACGTCCTCGAGCTCCGCGAGGACCCCCTCGAGGGCGTTTGCGTGACGCTCGAGTGCCCGGTCGAAGGACGAGGCCCCGTACAGGGCGTCGATTGCGGAGGAGACCAGGTCGTAGGCGCTCGGAACGTCGACGTCCCCGCCGGCGAGCGCCGCGCGGGCGGACTCCGCTGCCATGATCAGGGCCTCGGCATGCTCCGCCTTGGGAAGCGTCTCCTCGAGCTCCTCGAGCTCCCCCGCGCGCGGCGACACGGCATCGATGCGCTCGAGCACGTACTGGGCCTCGTCGAGGGCCTCCGCACCCGTGCGCGACAGCTCGCGCACGCGCTCGAGCTCGTCGGCCGCATCGGCCGCGGCCGCAAGCGCCTCCCGATAGGCGTCACGCGCCGAGCGGGCGGCTGTGCCCGCGTAGGCATCGAGGAGGTCAACATGGGTCGCGACCGAGAGGAGGCGCTGGTGCTCGTGCTGGCCGCAGAGGTCGACCGTCGAGCCAACCGTCGCGGCAAGCTCGCGGACGGACGCCATACCGCCGTCCACCTCGACGCGACCGCGGCCGTCCGCTCCAACGCGGCGGCGCACGATGCAGCCGTCGGGGTCGCCACCCGGCACGAAGACACGGCCCTCGACGACGAGCTCTGGTGCGCCCTCGCGCACCATCGAGGCGTCGGCACGCTCGCCCACCAAGAGCTTCAATGCGCTGAGCAGGGCGGTCTTTCCCGCACCGGTCTCGCCTGTGAGCACGGTGAGACCCACTGCCGGGCGGATGGTCGCGTCGCGGATGAGGGCGACGTCGCGCGCACGAAGCTCGTCGATCATCGCGCGTCACGTCCCCAGAACACGCGAGAGACCACCTTGTAGAAGGTCTGGTTCTCGCCGGAGAGCAAAAGGATGTCGCCGGGACCACGACGCGCCACGACAAGCTCGACCTCGGCGTCCCGACCCACGAGCTGTCCGTCGACGAAGACGGTACGCGCGGCGGGGCGGTCGACCGAGCGCATGTCGAGCTCGACGACGTCCGAGGACCCGGCAAGGAAGGCGCGGGCGAGGATGGTGTGGGGCGCGATGGGCACGCACACCATGCCATTGAAGTCGGGTGTGACCACGGGTCCGCCGGCGGCCAGGGCATAGCCGGTCGAGCCCGTCGCGGTCGCGATGACAAAGCCGTCACCGCGCAGGCGGTCGATGTGGTTGCCCGAGGCGGAGATGTCGAACTCGATCATGTCGCCCTCCACGCCTCGGTTGAGGGCGACGTCATTCAGGGCGAAGTGGTGCTCCACGGCACGGGTGCCGTCCGGGTAGACGAGATGGCATTCGACGTCGAGCGTGGCCCGACGGGTCATATGCAGGTCGCCCGCGAGGGCTGCAGCGACGGACCCCACCACGTTGGAGTTGTCGGCACCCGTGAGAAAGCCGAGGTGGCCAAAGGAGAGGCCCAGGAGCGGGACCTCGTCGTAGCCGATGATCTTCGCGGCGCGCAGGAGGGTGCCGTCACCGCCCAGCGAGACCACGAGGTCGGACCCAGCCGCCGTGGTGATCATCATGGGTTCGAGCTTCTTGTCGTGCGCCCAGCGTACGTCCACGCCCTCGCCTTCGAGCCAGTCGGTGATGGTATGTGCGGCCTCTACCGCGTCGGGCTTCGAGTAGTTGGGGACGATCAGGACTTCCATGGACCCTCCTTGGCTCAGCGCTCACATCCCATCAGTTTATCACCGGGGAATGGCAGCATGTCCCAGAGCACTATGGCCCGTTGTCCTCCCAGTATTCCAATGCGTCACCATAGGGGTCGGCCGAGCCATGGTCGCGGAACCACCC